>CAMCTH010000288.1 GCA_945877965.1 Planctomicrobium piriforme
TACGCCAACATCGACGGCTTCGATCCGAAGTCGAGCCCGCCGGCGCGGCCCTTCAAAGATCGTCGCGAACTCGATCGTTGGACCATCAGCGAATTGAATCGCACGGTGGCTGCCGTGACGGAACGGCTCGACGCCTACGACAATTTCAACGCCTGCGCGTCGCTGACCGCGTTCGTCGACGCCCTGAGCAATTGGTACGTCCGCAGCAGCCGCGAACGTTTTTGGAGTGAAGACAAAAACGACGCCGACAAGCTCGACGCCTATTGGACGTTGTATGAGTGCCTGCTGACGACGACCAAACTGATCGCCCCGTTCACGCCGTTCCTGGCCGAGACAATGTGGCAGAACCTGGCCGTCGCCGCGCTGGGGAGCCAAGTCCCCGAGAGCGTGCATCTCTGCGACTTCCCGTCGGCCGACGCTGCGGTGATCGACGAAACTTTGTCGGCCCGAATGAACGTGGGCCGCGAAATCGTGTCGCTCGGACACAGCGCGAGGATGGGCGCGAAGCTCAAAGTCCGCCAGCCGTTAGCCAAGGTCGAGATCTGTTTAGCCGATGCGACGCATCGCGACTGGCTCGAACAGCACGCCGCCATCATCGCCAAGGAATTGAACGTCAAGCAGGTCGAGTTTGCCGATCGGGCCGACGACTATGTGGCCTACACGGTGCTCCCCGACCTGAAGAAGCTCGGCCCGAAACTTGGCAAGCGGCTGAACCTCGTCAAGCAGGCTCTCACGCAGGTCGATGCGGCGAGGCTCTTGCAAGAACTCGAAGCCGACAAGCAAGCGACGCTCATGCTGAGCGACGGGCCGCTCGTCTTGGCGGCCGACGACGTGCAGGTTCGTCTCCAGGCTAAGCCGGGTTGGGCTGCGGCACACAGCGGGGCTGGAGTCGTCGTGCTATCAACCGAAATGACGCCGGAACTGGTGGCCGAAGGTTTGGCCCGCGATTTCGTCCACAGCATTCAAAACATCCGCAAGGATTTGAACTGCCAGTACACCGATCGCTTGGCCCTCGGCATCGTCGGCATCGGGGAAGAGATCGCGGCCCTGCAGCAGTTTGCTACGTACTTGCAAGGCGAAACGCTGGCGTCGTCCCTCGGTTTCGCGGCGATCGACGGCGTGACGCCGGTCGAGGTTCCACTCGGCCAACAAACGCTGCAAGTCTACGTGAAGGTGAACAAGTCGTGACGTCGCCCGAAGCCAAGTCGTTGCGGATTGTCGTGCTGATTTCCGGCGGCGGGACGACGTTGCGCAATCTGTTGCAACAGGTGCGAGACCATGCGCTGCCGGTCGAAACGGCGGCCGTGATCTCGAGCACGCCGAAAGCTCGCGGACTCGAGATCGCTGCGGCGGCCGGCATTCCGACGATCGTGCTACAGCGCAGTGCGTTTGCTTCGGACGAGGCCTATGGTCGCGCAATCTTCGACGAGTGCCGTCGCGTCGGTTGCGACTACGTCGTCATGGGGGGCTTCCTCAAATTCGTGCCGATCCCGGACGATTTCGCCCTGCGCGTCATCAACATTCACCCCTCGCTGATCCCAGCCTTTTGCGGGCATGGCATGTATGGGCATCACGTTCACGAAGCGGTGTTGGAGTACGGCGCGAAGGTGAGCGGCTGCACGGTTCACTTTGTCGACAATCAGTACGACCACGGCCCGATCATCTTGCAAAAGCCGGTGCCGGTGTTGGACGGCGACACGCCCGACGCCTTGGCGGCTCGCGTCTTTGCGGCCGAATGCGAAGCGTATCCCGAGGCATTGCGGATGCTCGCGGCCGGCCGAGTTCGCTGCGACGGCCGTCGCGTGCAAGTCGTTTAGGCGATTCGTGGCTCGTCGTTCGCGAACTCTTTGCGGTCGAGCACGCGGCCGGCGAGTTTCATAACGGCAGGTATCCGCATTGTTGATAGAGTTGCACGGCGTCGCGCCAATTGCGATGCGTTTCGAGTACGATCCGTCGCTCGCCGGCGTTCCACACGGCTTGTTCCAGGGTGGTTAACAAGGCGCGTCCGATACCGCGACGACGCCGGGCCGGGTCGACCATCAACCACATCACACACGCCTCATCGTCGGGCGGACGTCCTGATCGGCCGAGAACGACCGAGCCGACGACTGGCGAACTCATGACCGGCGAGTCGGACGTCGGATTGCTTTTCGAGAGCGTGGCGAACCAGCAGTACTCCGGCGACCACCAGGGCTTGGCGGTGAACTCCCGCTCGAAGTCGGCCCGAGTCCAAGGTCGGGCCGATTGGACCAAGCCAGCGAAGGCGGCTTCCCGCAGAGCGAGCCAGGTATCGACGTCGGCCTCGTCGCGAAAGGGGCGGATTTCCACCCCCGGTGCGGCCCGAGCAATCGGTTCAAAAGCTAAGGATTTCGCCAATCTAAGCAAGGGCGTCATGCAAAATCTCACTTTTCCAGGCACGACCGAAATCTATCAGGCATAATGTCTGTGTAGAATTCCTAAATTGTTTAACGGTAGCAGCTTGAATCAATTTGGCTAAATCAGGCAAGCGTTCTGATAGAAATCGTGAATGAGGTGATTGAAATCTGTCATAATCTGTCAGATAATCGACTTGTTTCCAGGCAATAGGATTGCAAGCAGTGCCGATCGTCGATGAACGCCGATCGCGGTTGCTCGAGTTGGTCCGGGAGCAGGGCTTCGCGGCTCTGCCGGATCTCGTCGAGCGATTGGCCGTCTCCGAATCGACGGTTCGCCGCGATCTGGAGGCGTTGGAAGAGGCAGGGCAAGCCAAGCGGACGCACGGCGGTGTGTTTTACACCGGTGCCTCCCCCAAGCTGCCGCACTTCGACCAGTTGCAGCCGGCGAATTGGGACAAGAAGCGAGCGATCGCGCGAAAAGCGGCCGAACTGATCGGCGATGGTGATACGGTCCTGCTCGACGGCGGGACGACGACTTACGAAGTGGCGCGGCTCCTGGTGGGTCGCCCTGTGCAGATAGTCACGAATTCTCTCCCCACGGCCAACTTGTTCGCTTCCAACGCCAATACCGACCTCGTCTTGCTCGGCGGCTACGTCTATCCGCGGACCGGCGTTTCGCTCGGGCCGTATGCGAACGAGATGTTGGCCAAGCTGAACGTGCGGCGCACGGTCCTGAGCGTCGCGGGCATCAATGAGCGCGGTTACTACAACAGCAATTTGCTGCTGGTCGAGACCGAACAAGCGATGATGCGCGCAGCTGAAGAAGTGATCGTCGTCGCCGATAGCACGAAGTTTGGGCATCAAAGTCTGGCGCATCTTGCGTCGCTGAATGAGGTCGATCATCTCGTCGTCGACGACGGCATTACGCCGGAGTGGAAACAGAAGATCACGGCGTCCGGCGTGCGACTCACCATCGCGTCGGCCAAAACGGTTTAACGAAAACGAACAACGAAGTCTCGTCGGCAAAAAGATTATGACCATGGCCTCCACCCTGGACCGAGCCGCCGTCGAACGAATTGTGCGCGAGATTGTTTACAAGCAATCCGGACAATCGGCTCCGAAGCCGACGGCGCGCGAGTTGGTCGTCAGCGTTTCGGCGCGGCACTGCCATTTGTCCGACGAGCAAGTTGAAATCTTGTTCGGACCCGGTGCGAAGCTGACGCCGGAGAAGAACCTGTATCAAGACGGCTTCTTCGCGGCCGCGGAGACCGTGATGGTCGTCGGCCCGCGGAAACGGATGTTGCCGACGGTTCGCATCCTTGGCCCGACGCGACCGTTCGGCCAAGTCGAACTTGCGTTTACCGATGGCATTTCGCTCGGCATCGATTTACCGGTGCGCGCCAGCGGCAACGTCAAGGGGACGCCGGGTTGCGTACTCGTCGGTCCGAAAGGCGTGGTCGAACTCAAAGAAGGCGTGATCCGTGCCGAGCGGCATGTGCATATGAACTTCGACGACGCGGCTCGATATGGCGTGAAGAACGGCGATCGGATGAACCTGCGGATTCAGTCGTCGTGCGGCGTCGTGCTCGAAAACCTGCTCGTCCGGGCCGATGCGACGAGCAAGCTCGAAGTGCACATCGACACCGACGAAGGGAACGCCGCCGATTTGGATCACGCGACGAAAGTAGAATTGATTAAGCAGTAGATAGTTGACGGTTGACAGTGGGCAGTTGACAGACAGAAGAGCAGACACCGTGCGACGCGGTCGCACTCATGGATTTACCTGTTTTAGTTTTCCGGAGACCCAGTGATGGCAAAGATTAGTGAAGCGCTCGGCATGGTCGAGACGAAGGGCTTCGTCGCCCTCGTCGAGGCGACCGACGCGATGATGAAGGCCGCGAACGTGACGTTTCTCGGCTGGGACAAGATCGGCAACGGCTTGGTGACGGCGTTTGTCACGGGCGACGTCGCCGCGGTGAAAGCCGCCACCGACGCCGGGGCCGCCGCCGCCGGTCGCATTGGCGAAGTCGTCAGCGTGCAAGTGATTCCACGTCCGCACGATGATGTTTCGATCGTGCTAACGAACGGCGCGCCGAAGGGCTAAGTCGTTTCGAGTTCAAAGCCGTTCATTAACCCTGCTGCGAAACCGCAAACGAACAAGAAATCGTGATGGCCGTTCAACGGAAAAAACGTCCGGCTGCGACTCGTTCGCGACCGCGCGCAGCAAAAAAGACTGAATCCACGCCGCCGGTCGTCGTGCCGCCGGTTCAACAACCTGAAGTGATTAAGGAAAAACGTCCCATGAGTGAAGCGATTGGAATGGTGGAAACGAAGGGCCTCGTGGGCCTGATCGAAGCGACCGATGCGATGGCGAAGGCCGCCAACGTGACGATCGTCAAGCGGGTTTCGATTGCCGGCGGCTTGGTGACGGTCGTCGTCCGCGGCGACGTCGGTAGCGTTCGCGCGGCGGTCGAAGCCGGCGTGCAAGCAGCCCAACAAGTCGGTGAAGTCGTGGCCAGCCACGTCATCCCGCGTCCGTCGGAAGGTTTGGTTGCGGCGTACTTGGCGTAACGCAACGAATCACGGAAACGCATTTCGCGGAGCAGATCACGGATGAACATTCTCGTCGCCAATCTTGGGTCGACCAGCTTTAAGTACCGGCTGTTCGATATGACCTCGGAGAAGCAACTGGCCCGCGGGGGAACCGAACGTATCGGTTCACCCGAGAGCAAATGCTTCGTCGAGATCGGCGGTAAGCGTCGCGAGCAAACGGCTCAAGTCCCGGACCATGCGGTAGCAGTGCGTATGTGCCTGGATCAACTCACCGATCCGAACGAAGGCTGCTTGCGGCATCCCGGCGAGGTGGCGGCGATCGGTTTCAAGGCGGTTCACGGCGGTCGCTATAGCGGCGTCCAACGCGTGACACTCGAGGTGCTGACCGCGATGGACGAGATGGCGAAAGTCGCGCCGGCGCATAACCCGCCGTATGTGAAGGCGATGCGACTGTTGGCCGAGAAGTTGCCCGAGATTCCGCTGGTGGCGGCCTTTGAAACCGGCTTTCATCAAACGATTCCCGACCGCAACAAGTTCTATGCCGTACCGTTCGATTGGGCCGAGAAGTTTTCGCTCAAGCGTTGGGGATTTCATGGCGCGAGCCATCGTTACCTGGCCGGTCGTTGTGCGGAACTCGTCGGTCGACAAGACCTGCGGGTGATTACGTGTCACCTCGGCGGCTCGAATTCGCTCTGCGCGATTCGCAACGGCGAGAGCCAAGCAAACAGCCTGGGGATGAGCCCGCAGACGGGCTTGTTGCACAACAATCGCGTCGGCGATTTCGATCCGTTTGCGCTGCCGATGTTGATGGAGCGGACCGGTCGCTCGGCCGAGAGCTTGTTGGAAGAGATGGCGTCGAAGGGGGGACTGCTGGGACTGAGCGGCGTGAGTGAAGACGTCCGCGACGTCGAAGCGGCGGCCGCGGCGGGGAATGCCCGAGCGCGACTCGCGCTTGACGTGTTCGTCGCCGGGATTCGGCACTATCTCGGAGCGTATCTCGTCGAACTCGGAGGCTGCGACGTGATCGCATTCGCCGGCGGCATCGGCGAGAACGGCGTCAACACCCGGGCAAGCGTTTGTGCGGGGCTCGAAGCGTTCGGCATCAAGCTCGATCCGGCGAAGAACGCCGCGGCGAAGGGTGAATCGCGCATCAGCGCCGACGACAGCCAAGTGCAGATCTGGATCGTGCCGACGAACGAAGAAATCGTCGTGGCCCGACAGTCTCGCGACCTTTTGCAAGGGAAGAGCTAACCATGTTTGTCGCTAAGGTCACCGGCAGCGTCGTCGCGACGCAAAAAGTCGAATCGATGAAGGGGCATCGGCTCCTCATCGTCGAACCGTACCGCATCGAGGGAACGAAACGCGACAAGCTGGTGACGACCGGTCGGACGTTCGTCGCGGTCGACACCGTCGGCGCCGGTCCGGATGAGTTCGTGTTGATCGTG
>CAMCTH010000289.1 GCA_945877965.1 Planctomicrobium piriforme
CGAAGCGCAATCGCGGCCAAGAAATCGTCTTGGAGCGTCGCGAAGATTTTTACATGCACAAGGGGAAGCAAGTCCGCGACAAGCCGTACTTCAAGACGGTCCGCTTCCGGATCACGCAGGATCTAAACGTTGCGTTGCTGGCGCTGAAGAAGGGGGATCTCGACGAGATGATCCTGCTTCCTGAGCAATGGGTCGAACAGACCAACGACGACGAGTTTTACAAGTTGAACACGAAGGCTCGCGGCGTGGAGTGGGTCTACTTCTACTTCGGCTGGAACATGAACGAGCCGAGCGCCCCGTTCTTCGCCGATCTTAAAGTTCGCCAAGCGATGGGCTATGCCTTCAATCACGACGAGCTCTTGAAGACGATCTGCTACGGACTGTTCGAGCCGTGCCTCGGCATCTTCCATCCCGACGGTTGGATGGCTCCCAAGCAGATGCCCGCTCCCATGAAGCAGGACCTCTCGAAGGCCGAAAAGCTGCTCGACGAAGCCGGCTGGGTCGACAACGACGGCGACGGCGTGCGTGAGAAAGAGATCAACGGCAAGCCGGTAAAGTTCGAGTTCACGATCGTTTGCAGCAACGTCCCGCAGCGGATCGCCATCTGCAACTTGCTGCGGCAGAACCTCGACGAGATCGGCGTCGTTTGCAACGTCCGCCCGTTGGAAGCGACCGTCCTCTCCGACGTGCTTTTGAAGAAGAAGTTCCAAGCGAACTTCGGCGGCTGGGGGACCGGCGCCGATCCGAGCACGATCAAGAACATCTGGAAGACCGGCGAAGGCCGAAACTTTAATCAGTACTCAAATGCCGAAGTCGACCGTCTGCTGAAAGAAGCCGAGTTGGAATTCGACCGCGACAAGCAGGCCGCGCTCTACGGCAAGATCCACGAGTTAATCTACGCCGATTCTCCGGCGACGTTCTTGTACTACCAGCACTCGTTCTACGCCTTTAACAAGCGGCTGCGCGGCTATCGTTTCAGCCCGCGCGGTCCGTACCATTACGGTCCCGGCTTCGGCAGCATTTGGAAAGCGACGGCGCAGTAGAAGCGATGCGGAGTTGGTGAGGAGCGGCGATCTCGGGTCGTCGCGGTTTCGTCGTTTGCCGGTCCTGTGTGGATGCGATGCTGAACTACCTGATTCGCCGACTGCTCATCGGATTGCTTACGCTGACGTGTATCACGTTCATCGTCTACGGTCTGATCCGCCAGATGCCCGGCGATCCGACGACCGTCGCGATCAATGAGTCCGACCCGAGCAAGAAGCTCGACTTGGCCAGCTTTAAACGGATGCGCGAGCAGTATTATCTCGACGATCCGTTCCCGATCGGCTACGCGCACTGGGTGACGAATCTGCTACGCGGCGATCTGGGGCGATCGAGTTATCAAAAGCAGTCGGTGACCTCGGCCATCGGCCAGCGAATCGGACCGACTTTGCTCCTTTCGGTAACGTCGTTGACGTTGGCGTTGCTGCTTTCGATTCCGCTCGGCCTTTATTCTTCGGCCCGCAACGGCAAGACCGACGAGCGCGTGCTGAGCACGTTGCTCTACATGCTCTATTCGTTTCCCTCGTTCGTAGCGGCCTTGCTGCTGCAATACACGTTCTATCTCAAGCTCGGCTGGCTGCCGCTCGACGGCATGCACAGCGACGGTTACGAGTCGTATAGTTTCGTCGGGCAGTTGGTCGACGTTGCTTGGCACTCGATCCTCCCCGTTGTCTGCTACACCTACGGCAGCTTGGCCTACGAAAGTCGTTTTATCCGTGCGAACATGGCCGAGGTCTTGCGACAAGATTACATCCGCACCGCGCGGGCCAAAGGGGTCGGGCCGATCAGCTTGCTCGTGCGGCATGCCTTTCGCAACACGCTGATCCCGATGGTCACATTGCGGGGGATGATGCTCCCTGCGCTACTGAGCGGCACCGTCATCTTGGAGAAGATTTTCTCTTGGCCGGGGATGGGCCTGCTGTTCTTGGAAGCGATCTATGCACGCGACTACTCGCTGATCATGGGACTGACGTTGTTGTTCTCGGTCCTGACTCTGCTCGGGACGTTGGTCTCCGACATCCTGTATGCCGTGGTCGATCCGCGGGTTAGCTACTCCTAGAGTTCCGCACCTTCTTGAGTTCGATGAGTTCACGCATGACCGCCGTCGCCGACCCGCCCGCCGCCGCTCCCGTCAATCGATCGGGAACGCGCGGATTCTGGGGCGAAACGTGGGCACGGTTCCGACGTCGCAAGTTGGCGATGATCGCGTTGATCTATGTGATCTTCCTGACGGTCGTTGCGCTCTGCGCGCCGATGATCGCCGGCACGAAGCCGGTTCTCTGCTACTACAAAGGCTCGTACTACTCGCCTTGCTGGGGCTACTTTCGCCCCGCTTGGGAGAACGTCGTTTTCAAACGTGATCGTTTTCGTCGCACGAACTACGCCGAGAGCTTGAAGAAAGGCGACCCACAGAGTTGGGCCGTCTGGCCGTTGGTCTATCAAGACCCCTATCGTCGCGTCACGGCGGGCGAGCAACCCGACTTGCCCGAGAATCCGCCCAACGGCGGACCGCCGCACGCCGGGAGTCCGTTCGGTAGCGACCAATACGGCGTCGACATCTTCGCGCAGATGGTCCATGCCTCGTTGACGGCGCTGCTCGTCGGCTTCGTTTCGATGGGAATCGCCGGTTCGATCGGCATCACGCTCGGCGCGGCGGCCGGTTATCTAGGCGGCTGGGTCGATATGGCGATCAGTCGCCTGATTGAAGTCGTGATGTGCGTGCCGACTCTAATCCTTATTCTGGCGATGATCGCCATCGTCGAGAAACCGACGATCTGGCACATCATGGCGGTCATCGGCGTCACCGGCTGGACCGGCATCGCACGGCTCACGCGGGCCGAGTTTTTGAAGATCAAGCAGTCCGACTTCGTTACAGCCGCCGAGGCTATGGGTGCGGGCCGACTGCGGATCATGTTCCGCCATATCCTGCCGAACGCCTTGGCGCCGGTCCTCGTGCCGATCACTTTCGGCATCGCCTCGGCTATTTTGATTGAGAGTTCGCTCAGCTTTTTGGGCTTCGGACCGCAAGGAAACCCGAGTTGGGGGAAGCTTTTGACTGAAGCCCCGTCGCACATGCAAATGTGGTGGTTGATCGTCTTTCCAGGCGGGGCGATATTCCTGGCCGTTTTAGCGTACAATCTGATCGGCGAGGGGTTGCAAGAAGCGACCGATCCGCGGCTGCGCGGGGCGGGGCGTTAGCGTCGTCCGCAAGCCCGTCCTCCCTTTGGTTTCGCACGGTTACCCAATCGAAGATGTCGAAGCTCGATCGCCTGCTGACGTTTCGCACCGCCGGACCGGACGACGCCGCGGCGCTCGCTGCGATCGACGCCGATAGTTGGCCCGCGCCGTTGGCGACGACCTTGGAGCAATGGCAATCGCGGCTCGCCGTCTTTGCCACCGGACAACTGGTGCTCGATTACGACGGTCGCTCGGCCGTCGTCGCCGCGGCCCAGCGCATCACGCATGAGTTCCTCACGGCCGGCCCGATCACGCATCGCCGCTTGACCGACGGCGGCAGCTTCCGCAATTCGCACCACCCCGAGGGCGAGATCTATCAACTCGTCGCCGTCGGCGCATCGGCGTTGGTTAACGGCCTCGGTCTCGGTCGCAAGCTGATCGATCGCCAAATCGCGCAGGCCCGCAGCATGCCGGGCATTCGCCGGATCATCGGCATAACGCGCCCGGCCCGATATTATCGCCATCCCGAACTGCCGATCGCCGAGTACGTCGAACTCCGCAACAAGACCGGCCGTCGCTACGATCCGGTCCTCGAGTTCCATCTCGGCTCCGGGGCGAAGCTCATTTCGACGCACGAAAACTTTCGCCCCGACGACGAAGAAGCTCGCGGCTACGGCGTGCTGATCGAGTATCCATTGGTGCCCGAGCAGCATCATCCGTAGCACGTTGCCGGCCCGCCGCTTAGCCGCCGCGTCCTCGCGGCGAAGATGGACGCTGCACTACGTTCCGACCCGGTCGAGGACGACCGGGCTAAGCGAGGTATTGCCATGATGAAACGCTTTCTTGCGCTGCTGCTGCTCGTGCTTGCCGTCGTCGACTCCGCCCAGGCCGCGCCGAAAAACATCGTGCTCTTCGTCACCGACGATCAGGGGCAGGACGCCGGCTGCTACGGCAACCCGAAGCTCAAGACGCCGCATCTCGACGCGTTGGCGGCCGACGCCGTCCGCTTCGACAACGCCTTCTGCACGACGGCCAGTTGCAGCGCCAGCCGCTCGGTGATCCTGACCGGGATGCAGAATCACGCGAACGCCCAATACGGCCATGAGCACGTCTATCACCACTTTCGCGCTTACGACGACGTCGAGAGTTTGCCGGTGATGCTGCAGCGAGGCGGATACCGGACCGGCCGGGTCGGCAAGTTGCACGTCGGTCCGCCCGAGGTTTTCCATTTCCAACAGACCTTCAAGGCCGATGCGCGCAATCCCGTCGCCATGGCCGACGCATGCCGCGAGTTCATCGCGAAGGAAAGTGAGCGGCCGTTCTTTTTGTACTTCTGCACGGCCGATCCGCACCGCGGCGGCGGCAAGGTGACGACCGATCCGTACAAGCCCGACGCTTTCGGCAACAAACCGGGCGGCTACGCGGGAATCGACGAAGTGATTTACAAGCCGGAAGACGTGATCGTGCCGCCGTTCCTGCCCGACACGCCGGCCTGCCGCGCGGAACTCGCGCAGTATTACCAATCGGTGTCGCGGATCGACCAAGGACTCGGCCGACTCATCGCCTTGCTCAAAGAAGCGGGACGCTACGACGACACGTTGATCGTCTACATCGCCGATCACGGCATCGCGTTCCCCGGCGCGAAGACGAATCTGTACGATCCCGGCATGCGGGCTCCGTGCCTCGTGCGGAATCCGTACGAAGCGAAACGCGGTTTCGCGAGCCGCGAGATGGTCAGCTGGGTCGACCTGACGCCGACGCTGCTGGCCTTTGCCGGCGCGAAGCCGAAGGTGGATCGTCTGCAGGGCCGCTCGTTCTTGCCGGCGCTTGCAGGCCCCGACGTCGCCGAGGTGGACGAAGTCTTCGCCTCGCACACATTCCACGAGATCACGATGTACTATCCGATGCGCGTCGTGCGGACGCGGACGCACAAATTGATTTGGAACGTCGCCTCGCCGCTGCCGTTCCCGTTCGCGTCCGATTTGTGGGCCTCGCCGGCTTGGCAAGATCGCTATGCCCAAGGCCCGACGACGCTCTACGGCAAGCGAACCGTCGCGGCGTACATTCAGCGACCGAAGTTCGAGTTGTACGATCTCGTCGTCGACCCGGATGAGTCGAAGAACCTGGCCGACGATCCGCAGCACGCGGGCTTGCTCAAGGAACTGCAGACGAAAATCCGCGACTTCCAAAAACGGACGAAAGATCCGTGGATTTCGAAGTGGGAATACGAATAGCACTACGCGAGCAGCGAGGCGCGGAACTCGCGTAGTTGCTGCACTTGCCGATCGGTGAACAGCACCGCCTCGCCGGGCGACGGCGGTTGTGGAACCGAGCGCGCGACGATCGTCTTGAGCAGTTCGTCGATACCGAGACCGGTCACGGCGCTGGTTCGTAAACCCGCAGGCCGCGCTGCGTCGAACACTTCGGTGGCGTCGGATTTGTTCAACACGACGATCGCCTCCGGATGCTCGGCCAAGATCGCCGCATCGTCGTCGGTCCAAGTCGCCGTCACGTCGATCACGACCACGACGAGATCGGCTTCGGTGAGCCGGTTTCTCGCGGCAGCGATGCCTGCCGTTTCGAGCTCGTCGTCGCTTGCTCGGAGGCCTGCCGTGTCGGAAAGTTCGATCGGCCAGCCGTCGACGACGGTCGCGGCGGTGACGACGTCGCGGGTCGTGCCGGGCTGATCGAACACGACGGCCCGACGATAGCCGAGCGCGG
This sequence comes from Planctomicrobium piriforme, assembly GCA_945877965.1. Lineage (GTDB taxonomy): Bacteria > Planctomycetota > Planctomycetia > Pirellulales > PNKZ01 > CAMCTH01. The sequence continues at coordinate 5,941 of CAMCTH010000289.1, forward strand.
CGTTCAACAGGCTGCTCTTGCCGACGTTCGGCCGCCCGCAAAAGACGACGCGAAACGGCGCGGTCAGACGTAGCCCGAGTGCAGCACGCGCGAGCAGTCGGTCGACGATCGTCAGCGCTGCGATGCGATCTCCTGCCTCGGCAAGACGCGATGCTTCGTCGATTGCACGTCGCAAAGCGCCGGCTTGTTGATCGAGCAAGATAGCTGCGATCCGCGTCGTGCGAGCTGCGGCGAGAGCGATCTGCGCCTCGACGGCGATCGGGTCCGCTTCGTCTGCGGCAATCCATTCGGTCCACGGCACGATCATGCAACCGTCGCGCTCCAGGCCGTGCAAGATCGCCGCCGAGGCCGCATCGCCGCCGTGACAGTGGATCTCAAACTGTTCATCGCCGCGGCGACAGACGACAAGCTCTTCGCCGAGTTCGTTATT
>CAMCTH010000290.1 GCA_945877965.1 Planctomicrobium piriforme
GCGATCGCCGTCAACACAGCGGCCCGCGTGCTCGGCTTGGATTTGTCGCCATGCAACAGCGGACGCTCGCGCCCCGTCAGCCAGGCGGCGACCGCTTCGCGCGCCGCCGGTCCCATCTTCGTGCGGGCCTGCTCGCTCAGTTCTTTGCCCGAAGGCGAGGTGAGCGGAATGTGCAACGCTTCGGCCAGTTGCTGCGTCTGCTCTTCGACCTTGCGGCTCAACTCGGTGAGTTGATCCGTGGTCAAATGATAGTCGCGGGCTACGGCATGTTCGAGTTCGGGCCAGACCTCGGCCTTCTCGTCGGCGACGAGCGCCGTCAGCAGATCGGCCGACTTCACAAGCCGCGCCACCTTGCCGAGTTCGCGCGGATGCTCGCACACGGCATCGGCGATGGCGTCGATCAACGAGCCCGGCAGCCGCCAATCTTCCAGCAGTCGCAGCGTCAGTTGCTGATGGTCGAAGGTAAAGACGCGCCGTTCGGCCGCTCGCAATTCGCGGCGATCGACGAACGTCCGCGCGAGCGGCAAGTAGCGATCGCCGGATTCGTTCAAGAACAGCAAGATGCCGACATCGGCTAGCAGCCCGCAAACGAACGCCTCTTCGGCATGATCGATGCGCGCCGCGTAGGCCAACTCCCGCGCCGCCACGGCCCGCGAAAGCGTCCGTCGCCAATAACTCCGCAACACATCGGAGGCACGATCGGCGAACAGTCGGTCGGGCAAGCTGAAACCGAGCACCAGCAACTTGAGCGACTTCACACCGAGCAACGCGATCGCTTGGCTCAGATCGGTGACGGCCCGCGCCTGCCCGAACAGCGAACTGTTAACGATCCGCAGCAGCTTGGTCGTCAGCGCCGGGTCGCGCTCGATGCATGTCTTGAGCCGCGCCGCATCGGTGTGCGGATCGTCAGCCAAGGTCAGGACTTCGACCGCCACGTCCGGCATCGTGTACAGAGGCCGAGCCTGACGGACGAACGCATCGAGGGCTGTTTCGCCGCGAGAAATCATCGAGCGAGAACCACATTCGAAAGAGTGAAGATGCAGGGAGGCTAGTGCATCAACTCTACGTCAAGAAGCAGCCGAGTGCGCATTATCGCACGTTACCATCGCTACGATTCGACCGGTGCCGATTACGCCGCTTTTGCGGCCTCGGCCGGGCCGGCCCCCGCCTCTTGGCGGAGGTACTCGAGGGCCTTTTCGATCACCGGATCGGTGAGGCCGGGAGTCTCGGTCGTCGGCTTGTCGCCGGGCCGCGGCAGAATGTCGCGTTGGCGACGGAGCTTCGCGATTTCGAGCTCCTGCTTCTCGTCGAGTTTCACTTCGAAGCCGGGCGAGGGGATCACGCCCCACACGTCGTCGTCGGTATCGTTCGGCCGACGATGAATGTTCTTACCGCTCGGTCGCCAGAAGCCCGCGATCGTAAGCCGGAGCAGGCTCTTTCCCTTTTCGAGTTCGATCGGCGTCTGCACGGTCCCTTTGCCCCACGAGCGCTCGCCGACGACGATTGCGCGTTTGTGATCTTGCAAACAGGCCGCGACGATCTCGCTGGCGCTGGCGCTGAAGTGATTCACCAGCACGACCAAAAGCAGGTCGGGATAGGCCGCTTCGCCGGTCGCCTCGTAGCGTTGATGTTCGTTCTCTTCGCGATCCTTCACGCTGACGATGACCCCTTCCTTGACGAAGAGATCGCAGATTTCATGCGCCGCACTGAGCAACCCGCCGGGGTTGCCGCGAACGTCGAGGATCAATCCCTTCACTTTCAGGGCCTTGAGCGACACGAGCGCCTTCTTGATTTCGTCGACCGTCTTCTCGCCGAATTGCGTGATCCGCACGTAACCGACGTCGGGGGCTTGTTCGAGCGTGAAGTTCCAAGAGCCGTCGGGATTGCGACGATCGCCCAACACGGTGTCGACGTTGATTACCGCGCGGCGAATCTCCAGCTCGCGCGGAACTTTTTCCCCTTCGCGGGCCACGGTGATCCGCACCAGCTCGCCCGGTTTGCCGCGCAGACGGCGGACGGCGTCGTGCAGCGTGAACCCTTCGGTGCTCTCGCCGTTGATCTTGAGAATCTGATCTCCCGACATCATCCCCTTCTCGTACGCCGGCGTGCCGACGATCGGGCTGAGGACCGTCAACGAGTTGTTCTTATCGTTCCACGAAACCTCGATGCCGATGCCGCCGAATTCCTGGCCGAGGCTTTCGTGGAACTCGCGGGTTTCGTCCTCGCCGGCATAGCCCGAATAGGGATCGAGTTGGTCGACCATGCCGCGCATCGCCCCTTCGAACAGCTTTCGCTCGTCGACGGGATAGAGATGCTTGTCGCGAATCTCCCCCAGGGCGGTCGTGAAGGTTTCGAACATCGAACCGTAGCGATTGCGGTTCGCGCTGTCGGCCTTGTGATAGCAGACCAGCGAAACGGCCAGCGCCGCCAGCAGCAGATAGACGTTGCGACGCGGCATAATTCGGCCTTCGAGCAAGACATGAAGTCTACCGCCATCGTATCCGCCGCCCCAACGGCCGGGCAAGTGACTTGCCCCGGCGCGGGCGGCCCCCCATGATGAACTGCATGCCGCGCGCTCCGTCCGCTTGCCGCCGCGCGCACTTTCGCCCCCTGCCCGGAGTCCGAATCATGCCGTCGACCCGCAGCCGCGTCTTCTCCCTGCTCGCCCGCTCGATCCTCGCCGCCTCGGTCGGCGTCGCGCTCTGCGGCGCGAACTTATCGGCGCAAGAGAAGAAACCTCCGACGAAGCTGCCGCCGGGGTTGTTTGAATACAAAGGTCGCGAGATCGCGCAAACGATGCACTTCGCCGGCGCACCGTGGCTCACCCGCGACTCGCGCGATCGGGAAGAAGATTGCAACACGTTGCTCAAGGCCTTGAAGTTGCAGCCCGGCATGACGATCTGCGACATGGGCTGCGGCAACGGCTTCTACACCCTGCGGGTCGCCAAGCAGATCGGCCCGACGGGCAAGGTGCTAGCAGTCGACATTCAGCCCGAGATGCTGACGCTGCTCCGCGAACGAGCCGCGGCCGAGAAGGTGAAGAACGTCCAACCGATTCTCGGCTCGGTCATCGATCCTGAGTTGCCCGAGGCTTCGTGCGATCTGATCCTCTGCGTCGACGTTTATCACGAATTCTCGCATCCTGAGCACATGCTGAAGGCGATGCGCACGGCGCTGAAGCCCGACGGCAAGCTCGTGCTCGTTGAGTTCCGCATGGAGGATCATCGCGTGCCGATCAAGATCGAGCACAAAATGAGCAAAGAGCAGATCCTGAAGGAATTACCCCCAAATGGATTTAAACTCGTCGAACAATTCGACGGTTTACCATGGCAGCATGTCATGTGGTTTGGGCGAGATGATGCGAATGTCGAGAAAAAATAGTTAGGAAAACTTGCTCGTAATGCCGGCATTCGACCAAGTAAACATTGCCTCAAATCAGAAATCGGTCGATAATTCCTCAAGACACGGATGTTCCACGGAAGCGTGAGTCGAAGATCGGCGCACGGCTTCCACATCGCCGGACCCCGCTTAGCCGGCGATGACAGACTGACCCACCTAGGCATGAAGGAGCAGCCTCATGGGAGACCCCGCCATGGACCCTCGGCTTGTCGCGGCGTCGCAGCAGGATGCGACGCGCAGAAGCATGTCGTGCACCGGCACAATGCTTAGCCATGTTTCCCGCCGGCTCGTTTTTACGGGCGTCGTCTCGGCGACCTTAGCCTCGGCCGCGTTCGTCACCGTCGCTTTTGATTGTCCCGTCGCCGCCGTGGCCGACGAAAACCTCCTGGGCCTGCCTCAACCGCTCGATCCGGCCAAGCCGGGGGCCGTCATGCTGCACGGCGGCGGGCGGATTTCGAACGATACGTTTGAAAAATTCATCGAACTCGCCGGGGGCCGCGAGGCCCGAATCGTGTTCGTCCCGTCGGCCGGCTACCGGGTCGACAGCTACGAAGACGAAGCGGCATTTTTGGCCGCCGTCGGCTATCGCTACAGCTCCTGGGCCGCCCTCCCGGCCAAGGGCAAGGTCCGCGACTTCCGCTTCCTCTACACCGATAACCCGGCCGATTCCCAGAAACCTGAATTCACTCGGGCCCTCGAACAGGCGACCGGCGTTTGGTTTTCGGGGGGCTTCCAGTCGCGGCTCAACGAACGTTACGTCGGGGCTCCGAACACGCAGACCCGCTTCCAACGCGAGTTGCGAGCCGTGGTCGAACGAGGCGGCATCGTCGGCGGCACCTCGGCCGGCATGGCCGCCATGCCCCAGGTGATGACCCTCTGGGAAGACCGCGTCATGGTCACTTCGCCGGCCAGCGCCGTCGCGGCCCACGGGCTCGGCCTGCTAACCAAGGCGATCGTCGAGCAGCACTTCGACGCTCGCGGCGGACGTCTCGAACGCTTCACCGGCTTGCTGCGTGATAACAGTCAACTCGACAAGTTGGCGGATCGCCGCGGCGCCGGCGAGCAGATGATCGGCCTCGCCGTCGAAGAGCACACCGCGCTGATCGCCAAACAGGATCAACTCGACGTCGTCGGCGAACGCCGGGCGCACGTCTTCTTCAAAGGCCAAGCCTCGAAGACGTTGTCGTGGCACGAACTCGAAGCAGGCGACGTCGCTCGCTTGAAGCGTGAAGTCCCGGAACGACGTCAGGCCGAGTTCCAGTTGGTCTTCGACGTCGGCACCCCGCCGAGCGATGCGGCCGCCGCCAAGTAGGCAAGTCGGCCGCACCGAACTCGGGGTTTGATTCAAACCGTTGTGACACTTAGAGGTCGCAACGAATGGACTACAGCGTCGATTCCATCGCCCCGTCGACGAACCCTTCCAGCATCCGGGCACGGACCGGGTGTTGCAGCTTGCGGACCGCCTTGGCTTCGATCTGGCGAACTCGTTCGCGGGTGACCGAGAAGATCTTGCCGACTTCTTCGAGCGTGTACGAGTAGCCGTCGACCAGACCGTAACGCAGGCGGATGATTTCCCGTTCGCGATAGTTCAGGTGCAGCAGCGCCTCTTCGACCCGAATCTTCAGCGAAGCCTGCGAGATTTCCAAGAGCGGATCGACTTCGCGACGGTCTTCGACGAACTCGCCGAAGAAGCTGTCGTCGTGATCGCCGACCGGTTGGTCGAGCGACAACGGCTGACGGGTCATTTTCATCACAATTCTGGCTTCTTCCAGCGTCAGGCCGACCGCTTCGGCCGTCTCCTCGGCCGACGGTTCGCGACCCAAGCGTTGCACGAAGTCGCGGCTGACGGCGCGGACCTTGCCCATCGTTTCGATCATGTGCACCGGCAAGCGGATCGTGCGGCTCTGGTCGGCCAGGGCCCGCGTGATCGCCTGGCGAATCCACCAGGTGGCGTAGGTGCTGAACTTGTAACCCCGTTGGTGCTCGAACTTATCGACAGCCCGCATCAGGCCGGTGTTCCCCTCTTGGATCAGGTCCAAGAAGCTGAGGCCCCGGTTGCGATATCGCTTGGCGATCGAGACGACCAACCGCAGGTTGCCGGCCGACAGCTGACGCTTCGCAGCATCGTACTCATCTTGATGCCGACGGGTCCGGACCATCCGGGCTTGCAGGGTGCCCGCGCTTTCGTAGGTCATCCGCATCAGCTGATGCATTTCGGCCCGCAGCTCTTGTTCGGTCGTCGGCAGCATGCGCCCCTTCCGCACTTCGCGGAGTTGCTCACGGATGACGGCGATCCGAACGTTGATCTCTTCCAGTTTGTCCAACAGCGGCTTCAAGCGTTGGGTGCGAAGATTCAACTCTTCGACCAAGCGAACCGCCTTGAAGCGGCGAACGACCAACCGCTTCCAAGCCAGACGACGTTCGACCATCGTCCGCTTCTTGTTCAGTGCGACATAAAAGTCATGACGATTGCGACGCAGCAGGTGCGACAACGTCTTGAGGTTCGGCGTCAGCAGGCTCATCACCTGCTTCTTCACGGCGGCGTCGGTCACCGAGACGTCGATCGTCCGATCGAGCCGCAACTCGCCGCTGCGAACTTTCTTCAACAGCACCAAGGCACCGCGAAGGATGAAGTCGTTGGCCAGCAAGCTGCGACGATAGCGCGTCCGGGCCGCTTCAATCCGCTTGGCCGCCGCAACTTCTTCGGCACGGTTCAACAAGGGGATCTCACCCATTTGCATCAGGTAGATGCGAACCGGATCGTCGATCCGCTCGCCGAAGTCGTCGCCGTACTCGTCAGCCGATTCCACTTCGTCGCGAACGACCTCTTCGGCTTCCGCCGTCTCGCCGTCCTCATCGCCTGCGGCCACGACGTCTTCGTCGAAGAGCAGGTCTTCTGCTTTTCCGACCGGCGCGGCTTTCGGCGCGGCGGGACGGGCGGCAGGGCGGCGGCTCGATCCGTTCG
>CAMCTH010000291.1 GCA_945877965.1 Planctomicrobium piriforme
TGACGCCGGAACATCGCGCCAAGATTTTGAAACCGGAAGACGTCGCCGCCGCCGCACTGATGATCGCCCAACTCCCGCCGCGCGCCCACGTGAGCGAACTGACGATCAAACCGACGTCGCAGATGTTTGTTTAGGTTCGGGGTTATTCGGTTCAGGGTTCAAGGTTGCGAAGAGAATTCTTCAACCCTGAACCTCAAACTCTGAACCCTGAACGCACGGAATCCTCGCTTACGCGAGAATTCCGTGCAGCACGTCACCGTAGACGTCCGTCAGCCGAAAATCTCTTCCGCCGAATCGGTACGTTAGCTTCGTGTGATCGACGCCGAGCAGGTGCAGCATCGTGGCGTGGAGATCGTGAATCTCCGTCCGATCCTCGACGGCGTAGTAACCGTAATCGTCGGTCGCGCCGTAGGTCATGCCGCCGCGGACGCCGCCGCCGGCGAGCCACATGCTGAAGCCGAACGGATTGTGATCGCGGCCGTTCGTCCCCTGCGCCATCGGCGTCCGGCCGAACTCGCCTCCCCAAATGACGAGCGTGTCGTCCAGCAGCCCGCGCTGCTTCAAGTCTTTCAGCAGCGCGGCGGTCGGCTGATCGACGGCCCGGCAGTTGTTCTGGTGCCCTTCGACGAGCTTCGCGTGCTGATCCCAACGATCGGCCCCGACGCCCGGGCACGTGATCTCGACGAACCGCACGCCGCGCTCGACCAAGCGTCGCGCGGCCAAGCAGACCGCGGCATACTGCTGCGTCGGGGCATAGTCCGATTCGAAGCCGTACAGCTTCTTCGTCTCGGCCGTCTCGTCGGCGAAGTTCATCACCTCCGGTACGGCGCTCTGCATTCGATACGCCAGTTCATAGTTCGCGACGGCCGATTCGAGCGCGTCGTCGTCCCCGCGCGCGGCCAGCGTCTCGCGATCGAGTCGATCAAGCAGCTTGAGCTTGTTGCGCTGGGCTGCGTCGCTCGTCTCGCGCGGTTGCACGTCGGCGACCGGCGTTTGCGTCGCTTTGAAAACGGAACCTTGATACGTCGCCGGCAAAAAGCCTGCGCCGAAGTTGTCGAGTCCGCCGGGCGGGATCAATCCGCCGTTCAGCACGACGTAGCCCGGCAGGTCGCGGCACTCGCTGCCGAGTCCGTAGGTCGTCCACGCGCCGAGGCTCGGCCGGCCCTGCAAACCGCTGCCGGAATGCAAAAAATAGTTGGCGAACGTGTGCTCGGAAAAGTTCGACGTCATCGAACGAATCACGCACAGGTCGTCGACGCAGGTCGCCGTGTGCGGCAACAGGTCGCTGACCCAGAGGCCGCTCTGGCCGTATTGATTGAACTTCCACGGGCTTTGCAGCACATTGCCGACGTTCGCAAATTGCGTCGGCGGCGTCTTCATCTGAATCGGCTTGCCGTTTTCGCGCGTGAGCCGCGGCTTCGGATCAAACGTGTCGACCTGCGACGGCCCGCCGTCCATGTACAAGAAGATGACGCTCTTGGCCTTTGCGGCATGATGCATCCCCGACGCGGTCGTCTTGTCGTTCGCTTGCGGCTTCGCGCCGTACGCGCGATCGTCGAGCAACGCCCCGAGCGCCGCCGCACCGAAACCGCCCGCCGCTCGCGCGAGCATCTCGCGCCGTGAGACGGGCGTCGCTGAAAACTTTCCGCAGTGCATAGAACATCCGGGGGCTTGCGCCCCCGGCTCGCCGATACTTTGAGCTACGGGATGTAAATAAACTCTTTGACGTTGAACAGCACGTGGCACAAGTCGGTCCAGGCCGCGGCATGGTTCGGGTCGGTCGCGGCATACAGTCCGCGCTGCTCCGCCAAGAACTCGCGGGCCGCGCCAGCTTCGCTTGTCGTCGGCGGGCGCGAGAACGCTTCGCGATACAAACGGTCGATCCGCGTCGCGTCGTCGCCGGGAACTTCGGCGAGCAATCGCTTCGCCCAGGCGACGGACATTTCGCCGACGAGCGGACCGTTGAGCAGCGACAGCGCTTGGGCCGGCACGTTCGATTTCGTCCGCAGGCCGATCGTCGTGAACGGCGTGGGATAGTCGAACGCCAGGAACATCGGATTCAAAAAGTTGCGGCGAACGCGGAGATAGATGCTTCGACGCCCTGCCCCGTCGAGCGGCCCCGCACCTCCCGGTCGACCACGCCCTTCCATGAACGGCGTCAGATGCACCTCGACGCTCGGCCCGTACGTCGCGGGATTGAATCGCCCGGCCGTCGCGAGCAGCGCATCACGGACGATCTCGGCATCGAGCCGCTTGATGTTCGCACGATGCAGCAACTCGTTGTTCGGATCGACGAGCAGCGCGGAACTCGGAGCGCGGAGCGCGGAGCTGCCTTCCGGAGCACCGTTCTCCCCGTCTGCGTTCCGCGCTCCGAGCTCCGCGCTCCGCGCTTCGGTCGATGCTTGACGATAAGTCGACGACAAGACGATGGAGCGAATCAGTCTCTTGACGCTCCAACCTTCTTGCATGAACTCGCGGGCCAGATGATCGAGCAGTTCCGGATGCGTCGGCACGTCGCCCATGCTGCCGAAGTTGTCGACCGTCTTGACGATGCCGCGCCCGAGCAGGTGATACCAGACGCGGTTGACCATCACGCGGGCCGGCAGCGGGTTCTCGCGATCGAGCAACAGCAGCGGCTTACCGACCAGCCGTTGCGCCAAATCGAGACGATCCCCTAAGCTGTGATGCCCGCGCGGCACCGGTCCGTCGAAGACCTCCAAAAACCGCCGTGGCACCAACTCGCCGGGCGTTTTATGTTGGCCGCGGACGAGCACATGCTCATCGACGCCGTTTCCTACAAACGCGGCGGGGGCCGTCTGCGAAGTTCGCTTCAATTGCGCCATGAGCTTCGCGCGCTCGGCAAAGTACGTTTCCGTCCCTTTCGTCGCGGCGGCCGACGGCGTGTTCCACAGTTCCGGATGCTGCACCATCCAATCGGCAACGGCGACGAGCGAATCCGGCACCCGACTCGGAAGGTTACCAACGGGAGGAATTCCCCCGGTCGGCTCCGGAGGCGGCGGCGGACGCAACGACTCGACCGCGGACGTCAGGATGGCGATCGCCGAACCTGCAGGCGGAATGGTTTGCGGCGCGACCGCAAACGACCATTGTTCGCCGGGAGATGCTGCGTTCGGCCGCTCGATGATTCCGCGGAGTGCGAACTGCTCCGATTGTCCCGGCTTCAACTTCTTCGCGTCGAACGGCGAGAATTCGAGATGGACCCGTTGGCCGACGTAGGCCGACAGATCGTGCTCGACCCATCGCCAAACGTCCGGGCCGGCGGAGCTCACCACGAGTTTGCCGTGCAAGGGACCGCGGTTGATCCGATGCGAGGCGACTTCGGCATAAACGTGAAACGAGCCGCGGACAAAGTAACCGAGCTTGCCGGTTTGCAGTGTGAACGTTTTCGTCTTCAACGTGCGATTCGCTTGCTGCCAATCGACGCGGCAGACGTCGCGCTCGGCCTCCGGAGCGACGCGAACGACGTCCCAGTTCAGATCGGCATAAACGGCGTCGTCCGTATAGATTCGTTCAAGCGGCCGAGTCGGATCGGAACCGACCTTAAGATCGCCGCCGGCGTCATACCCACCCAGGACGAGACCGTCGCCGGCAATCCAACCGCCGTCGAGATCGCCGCGGGCGGTGGACAAGATGCGCGGTGAGTCAAGTGCGGCGGCGGGCGGGACTTTCGCTACCGAGGTAACTGCTTTGATCGCAGCGGCGTTGGTCCCCTCGCCGTTGCGTTCGACCAGGCTCGCCAAGATGCCGCGCGGGTCGCGCTCGATTTCCTCCACCCACGCCGTCAGTCGACCGTCGTCCAACGCCCGTTCGTTGGCGGCGGCCGTGATGACGGCGGCTCGATTGGTCTTCTTTCCCGCTTGCTTTAACTCCTCGGCGACGTCGCGGACTGCGGCCAGATATTTGTCGGCCTGCTCGAGCATCGGCTGCCAGAGTTCGACTTGGGCCGTCTGCAACGCTTCGCGATGATCGCGTTCCAGCTGTTTCACTTGCTCGAAGATGCGGCGATTGTGTACCTCGGACTCGAACGCCGCTTGGCGATAGCTCATGCTCAGCACGAAGCCGGAGAGCGCGTAGTAGTCTTTCGTCGAGATGGCGTCGAACTTATGGTCGTGGCAACGGGCGCAGGCCAGCGTGAGGCCGAGGAACGTTTTGGAAAAGACGTCGATCTTGTTGTCGACGCGGTCCGTTTCATCTTGGCGAATGTCGACCGGCGAGTGGACTTCTTCGCCCAGCCACCAGAAGCCGGTCCCCAAGATCGACTCGTTCGCGCCGGTCTCCGGATGCAGCCGCGGCTCGGGGAGTTGGTCCCCTGCCAAATGCTCCTTAACGAACTGATCGTACGGCACGTCGGCGTTGAGCGCGCGAATGACGTAATCGCGATAATGGTAGGCGTTGGGAATGACCGGATCGAACTCATGCCCGCGAGTCTCGGCATAGCGCACGAGATCAAGCCAATGGCGACCCCAACGCTCGCCGAAATGTGGCGATGCGAGCAACTTGTCGACGACGGCGGCGTACGCTTTCTCGCGATCTTTGGCCGCATCGCGAACGAACGTCTCTACCTCTTCCACGCTCGGCGGCAGGCCGACGAGATCGAAGTAGACGCGGCGAATCAGCGTTCGCGGGTCGGCTTCGGCGGCGGGATGCAGCCCGGCCGACTCGAGTTTCGCCAGCACGAATTGATCGAGGGGCGAGCGCGGCCAGGCCGCGTCGCGGACCGGCGGCGGGGCGGCGGTCGACAACGGTTGAAAGCACCAATGCTTTGCCCGTTCCGCGAGATCGAATTTTTTCAGACCGGCCGAGGCTTGCTGCTGCGAGGCGTCGGGCCCGAGCGCGCCGGCCTTCACCCATTCGGTCAACGTCTTGATCTGGTCGGTCGACAGTTTTCCCTTGGGCGGCATCTGAAAGCCGGCGTCGTCGTAGCGAATGCCTTGGATCAGCAAGCTCGCGTCGGGATCGCCCGGCACGATCGCCGCCCCTTGATCGCCGCCGCGGAGCATGGCATCAATGCTCGCCACGCTCAGGCCGGCCTCTTGCTCGTCGTCGCCGTGACATTCATAGCAATTGGCCGCCAGAATTGGTCGGACGCGCTTTTCAAAAAACTCGATCGCGGCTTCGTCGGCTTGGCGTCTTGCCGGCGGGGCGTCGGCAGCTGCGGCCGATTGCAACTCTGCCGGTTGAATCTGCGTCGGCTTGACGACGAAGAACAAGGAGCCGCAATAGAGCACGAACAGAGAAATCGTAACGAAGAGCGTGCCGCTGTAGGCCATTAGGCGGATGAGCATGTTCCGTCGCCTCACTCCATCTTCATGCGGACGAACGTCACTTTGATTAGACCGTCGGCGACGGTGCCGGTGAGGTCGGCGGGGCGTGCGCCGTCGGGGCGCCAGCCGATCGTCAGCTTGCCGCGATTGATTTCGTAGATGCCGAAAAACTCCATCGACTCGGCGTCGCCGCGGAGCGTCACGTCGAGCAACTTCGGCGTCTGCTGGGCATCGAGCGTGTAGCCGCCGACCACTTCTTGCGCGCCCCCTTCGTTCACGATCGTCAGCTTCCAAGTGTCGGCTTCGAGCACGAGCGTCACTTGGTTCGGCACGTCCTGCGAACCTTTGAGCTCGCTCTCTTTCGTGAGGTCAAGCGTCCAGGTGCCGACCAATTCGTTCGCCTTCGGCGGTTCGGCGGCGACGGCGTTCGTAGCCTGCGCAATGCCGACGACGACGTTGCACCAGAGCGCGGCACGCAGGAACGATTCGCAAAGACGAAGCATGACAAGCTCCTTGCGACGAAGGTTGGCGGAACGAGGGCTAAACCGAGGCGGGACTCTCAGTTTAACACACCGCATCGCGCCGGGGAGCCGCTTTTACGGCGACTTCGCCGCCGGCACGGGGAGTTCGATCCCGTAAAAATCGAGCCGCAATCCCGGTTTGTCGCTCTTGAAGCTGAGTTCACACTTCAACTCGCGACCCCGATACTCGGGCGGAATCCGCAGCCGCAGATAGGGCGGCTTCGTCGGATCGCTCACGATCGGCACGCCGTCGTCGGTGATCGGTTTGCCGGCCGAGAGGAGCGTGACGCGCGTGTTGCCGGCCTGATTGTCGACCGCGCCGCAATAGACGCGCAGCTCCTCGCACTCGGCGGGAATCGAAAGTGTGCGCGACAGCACGAGCGGCGGCTTCAGCGCTTCGACGACTTGTCGCTTCCGGCCGTTGGGGCCGAACGTGCTCCAGCGCCAGACGTCGGCATACGAACCTTGCACGATCCCACGATGCTGCCGCACGAACAACGACGCGGCC
>CAMCTH010000292.1 GCA_945877965.1 Planctomicrobium piriforme
CGAGCTGGACGATAGACCGCAGTCGCGCCGCAGCGGGTTCCAAGAATTCGGCCTTCCGTACGCTCCCGATGCCGCGATGACTCGTTACCTCGCACAGTTTTTGACGGCACATCGTCACACGGGCGACGAACCTGGCGCGGCTGCCACGCTGCACGATGCCGCGCGGCCCGACGTCGTCCTGCTCAACGGCGGCTTCTTCGAGTCGCCTCTGCTGAGCGAGCGATTGCTCGACGTGCTTGGTTCCTGGTTCCCCGCGGACGGCGGCCGGCTCTGGCGGCCACAGGTGCTGGAGAACGATCGACTCGATTTGGCCGTCGCACGCGGCGCGGCATACTACGGGCTCGTTCGTCGCGGCCAAGGGGTGAAAATCGCTGCGGGCTTGGCGAGAACGTACTACGTCGGCGTCGCCACCGGCGCGGAGAATGCCGAGTCGCCGACGACGCAGTCCGCCGTCTGCTTGCTGCCGGCCGGCGTGGAAGAGGGGCAAACGCTCGATCTCCGCGAGCGGACGTTCGAGTTACGGATTCGTGAGCCGGTTGAGTTTCCGTTGTACTACTCGGGCACACGGCTGACCGACGCCGTCGGTGCCGTCGTGCCGATCGATCCGTTGCAAATGACCGCGTTGCCGCAGATTCGGACCGTCCTGCAGACGAGCAAGAAAGGGGCGGCCGAAACGGTCCGCGTTGCGTTGCAAGCGAAGCTGACCGAGATCGGTACGCTCGAACTCCACTGCGTTCGGGTTGAGGCCGACGCCGAATCGTCCGCTCGCTCGAATGCGACGTGGCGATTGCAGTTCGACGTCCGCGCCGCCGTGCAAACGGAACGCGAAGGACACCGCGGCGCGGCTGAGCAGTCGGGCTTCGTCGATGCGGCGCTGATCGAAGCCTGCCGCGTGCCGATTCGGCAAACCTTCGCGGCGAACGATCTGGCCCATCGTCCCGATTCACTGATTAAACGGATCGAAGAGGCGGCCGGACTGCGACGACACGAATGGCCCGCGACGTTGCTCCGCGAGTTGTGGCACGAACTCTTCGATGCGGCCGAGGGGCGACGCTTCTCAGAAGATCACGAAGCACGCTGGCTATGGCTCGCCGGCTTCACGTTGCGGCCCGGTTTTGGGCTCGCCGTCGACGATTGGCGGACGGCTCAGATGTGGCGACTCCTCACCGGCAAACGCTATTTCAACGGCGTGCGGGTCCGCGTCGAGGGGCAGATATTGTGGCGGCGGATCGCCGGAGGTTTGACCGCCGGTCAGCAGCGCGCGCTAGCCGAGCCGTTGACCTCTCCGTTGCGCACTTACCTGGCTGCGCTGCGAAGCGCGAAGGCCGGCGGCGCGCGGAAGCCCGACTTCGGGCTCGGCGGGCATGAAGCTGCGGAAGTCTGGCGGCTGCTCGGCTCGCTGGAGTTGCTCGATATACCGCTCAAGCGCGACACCGCCGACGCGGCCCTCGCGATCGCCGTGAAAGAAAAAACCGCCGCGGTGCAAGACGCGCTCGTCTGGGCCGTCGGTCGACTCGGGGCCCGCGTGCCGATGTACGGACCGCTGAACGTCGTCGTTCCCGCCGAAGCGGCCGCCGCGTGGTGCAAGAAGTTGCTCGATCTGAAGGCGAACGAGTTACCGGTCAACTTCGCCCTGATGACGCTCGCGCGCAAGACGGGCGATCGTTATCGCGACGTCGACGACGCGACGCGTAAACTCGTCGTCGCGCGCTTCGAGCAGACGGCCGCCGCACCGCATCTTCGCGAACTCGTCGTCGACGGCGGGGCGTTGGCCGGCGAAGAACAGGGCCGGATGTTCGGCGAGAGTTTGCCGAGCGGGTTGCGTTTGGCGGAGTGATTTCCGCATAGCAACGAAAAAGCCGCGGGTCTGAACCCGCGGCTCATCGTGTTGTTACGTTAATTCGGTCGTTATCGGACTAGACCGAGAACGAGCTGCCGCAGCCGCAGCTCTTCACCGCGTTCGGGTTCTCGAACGTGAAGCCGCGCTTCTCGAGGCCTTCATAGAAATCGACCGTTGTGCCGTCCAAGAAGAGCTCGCTCTTTTTATCGACGACGACCGTGACACCGTGGCAATCGAACTTCATGTCGACGGCCGGGTCGACTTGCGTGTCGAAGCCGAGGCTGTACGAGAAACCGCTGCAGCCGCCGCCGGCGACGCCGACGCGGAGAACCGTGGCGGGATCAAACTTTTGTTCGGTCATAATCCGCTTCACTTCACCAGCGGCTTTTTCACTCAGCAAAACGCCCATCAGAGCACCTCGATCGGGTAAACGGGATTATGTGCAGGAGACGCAAAGGTCGAATTTCACTATCGGAATTATAACTCATCGCAGCGCCCGGGAAAGCTCACTTCCCCTAGAAGCGGGTAATGCAGCGGCTTTAGGCCGCGCCGCCGAGCTTTCGGAGCGATTTGACAGCCGCGACGGTCAGTTCGACGGCCCGGTCGATCTCTTCGACCGTATTGAATCGACCCAGGCCGAACCGCAGGCTGGCCCGCGTTAAATCTTCGCCGATCCCTAAGGCCCGCAGGACGTGACTCGGCTCGGGATTGGCACTCGTGCAGGCGCTCCCCGAGCTGACGGCGACGTGTTTCATGCTCATCATCAGCGCCTCGCCGTCGACTTGGGCAAAGCTCAGATTCAGATTGCCGGCGAGCCGCAAGTCTGTTCGGTCAAGCACCAGCCCGTTGAGCGTGAGCCCGTCGAGCGACGAAGTGAGACCGTCGAATAACCGCTGCCGCAACGACCGCAGCCGTTCCGTCTCACGCGGCATTTCTTCGACGCACAACTCCAGAGCCTTGGCCAAGCCGACGATCCCCGGGACGTTGAGCGTGCCGCTGCGGAAGCCGGCCTCTTGGCCGCCGCCGTCGAGTTGCGGCGTCAGGCGAACCGTCGGCGGGCGGCGACGGACGTACAACGCGCCGATTCCTTTCGGGCCGTAGATTTTGTGGCCGCTGAAGCTGAGCAGGTCGACGTTCCACGCCTCGACGTCGACCGGGATCTTGCCAACCGCTTGCGTGGCGTCGCAGTGAAACGTTACGCCGGCCGCGCGACAGATGCGGCCGATCTCCGCGATGTTCTGTACGACGCCGATCTCATTATTGGCCGCCATCACCGAGACCAAGATCGTCTCGGGCTTTAGGGCATCGGCCACTTGTTGCGGGTCGAGCAGCCCGGCGGTCGGCGAGCCGTGCTGTTCCGGCGACAGCAGCGTCACGTCGTAGTCGCGGCGGCTCAGTCGGTCGAGCGGATCGAGTACGGCTTTGTGCTCGGTCGTGACGCTGACAAGATGATTTCCCTTTTTCCGCGCCCGCTCGGCGATCCCCTTGATCGCCAAGTTATTGCTCTCGGTCGCCCCGCTGGTGAAGACGATCTCGCGCTCGCCGGCGTTCAGGGCCGCTGCGATCGACGCTCGCGCCGCGTCGACGGCGTCCTTCGCCTCCCAGCCGTAGGCATGATTCACACTCCCCGGGTTGCCGAACTTCTCGGTGAAGTAGGGCAGCATCGCCGCGACGACCCGCGGATCGACCGGCGTCGTGGCGTGATTATCAAGGTAGATGCAATCAGGCATAGCGGCCGAAGAACTCAAAGATCAAGTTTTAATTCAATCACGGCAACCAACGATCAACGATAATTGAGATCCAAACAAGGCAAACACAGCAGGAGATCAGCAATATCGCCCAGTAAAGAAATACTACCGGAACCAGCCACCAAGCCTTACCAGGATCGATGATCCTTGTCGGGGCTTGCAGGTCTCGGAATGCGGCTCCGATGGCAAATACAAAGAGGACGAAGCAGGCTACGACGAGAAAAGGGAACAGCCCCAAAGATAATTCCGGGCCGCGATTGGGCTCCCTCGGAAGATGTTCTCCCACGTAGCTGATTGCGATCGCAGCCACAGAGGCAATGCCAAGAACTGCGAATCGCTTAAGCGCCAAACGCAACTCAATGCCGGCCATGTTTTATTGGTGATTTATCTTTTTTCAGTTTGTGATTCTCGCCGTTAGGCAAACAGCGCACGCAGACAAATGGCCGACCACGTTTCGAATCCGGACAGATCCGCGAGCAGTTCGTTCACCGGGCGGAAGCCGCTTTCGATTAGGTCGACTTCGCGGGAGCGGACGGCCGGGCGTTCGACGTCCAAAATGTGCACGACGCCGAGATGCACCTTCCCCACTTCGCTTTCGTCGTCGTTGATCAGCCCGACGCACTGCTCGGCGAACGGTGCGTCGATGTGAACCTCCTCGGCCAACTCGCGACGCAGCCCTTCGCGATAGGGATCGGTCGTCACATGCGGGGCCGCGTCGTCGCTGGAGATATGTCCGCCGACGCCGATGCTCCGTTTGCTGTGCAGCCGGCCTTCGCCTTGCCCCTTGCCGCGGACGTATTGAAACAGGTGCGTCTGGCCTGCCGCGTCGCGGTGGCGAAAAATGCAGTAAGGAATCAACTGCTTAAACGTCGGGTCCTTTTCCATCTCGGGCCGCGGACGATAGCTCACATTCTCGGGCTTCAGCATCTCGGACAAGTAGCGGTCCGCGTCGGCGCAAAACCCTTGGAAGTGTCCGAGGCGGTGGAAGACGGGCGTCGGCACGACGAGAATCTGTTCGACTTGCACCTGCGACACGGAGTGAATCCTTTCGAGAGACTTATGGGGCCGACGCCATTGAGCCGTCAATATACGGCATCGCTCGCCGTTGGGCGACCGCCCACGTTCGCTCTTTACCGGCATTCGGACCGACGGCTATTCTCCTGCGTAGTAAGATTGCGTAGCACGATTGATTGGGGGGCCGCCTCGCCTCGCCCGTCGGTATGCAGGTCCCCCGCCCCATCGTACAGCCCCACACCCAGACCGGAGCATCGCTATGAAAGCCGCCGACCGCGAGAAGCAGATCCGCGAGGCCGAGGAACTACTGAGCGATTTCCGACTCCGCGTCGGCTTCGCCAAGGGTTTGTACTTCGGACATTATCTCGACCAACGGCTCGTCCCGTACCCGCATCCGCAAGATGACGCGACGACGACGCAGATGGAGTCCGACCTCCGTCGCTTCTGTGCGGAGAAGATCGACCCGGTCCGCATCGATCGCGAGGCGATGATCTCCGACGACGTCGTCCGCGGGCTCGGCGAAGTCGGCGTCCTCGGGGCCTGCTTGCCGAAGGAAGTCGGCGGGCGTGAGCTTTCGCAGGCGTCGTATTGCAAACTGCTCGAAGTGTTGGGTGGGCATTGCGCGAGCACGGCCCTGTTCGTTAACGCGCATCACTCGATCGGTCCCCGGGCCTTAGTGTTATTCGGCACGAAAGAGCAGCAAGAGAAATACTTGCCGAAGTCGGCGACCGGCGAATGGATCAATGCCTTCGCACTGACCGAGCCCGAGGCGGGGAGCGATGCGGCGAACGTGCAGACCCGCGCCGTGCCGACGGCCGACGGCAAGGGCTATGTGCTGAACGGCGAAAAGCGGTGGATCACGAACGGCGGCATCGCGCAAGTGCTGACGGTCATGGCCCGCACGCCGGTCGCGGGGAGCAAAGAGACGAAGATCACGGCGTTCCTCGTCACGCCCGACATGCCGGGCTTCGAGGTCGTCGAGAAGCGGATGGAAAAGTGCGGGGTCCGCGGCAGTGCCACGGCGCGACTTAAGTTCACCGACATGTACGTCCCAAAGGAAAACATCCTCGGCCAACTCGGCAAAGGGCTGAAAGTCGCACTCACCGTGCTCGATTTTGGGCGCACGACTTTCGGCGCGACCTGCACCGGCGCGGCGAAGTACTGCCTGGCCCGCGCGTCGGCCCATGCCAACAAACGGGTCCAATTCGGCCAGACGCTCGGCTCGTTCGACTTGGTAAAAGACAAGCTCGCCTACATGCAAGCCGGCATCTATGCGATGGAAAGCGCGACCTATCAAACGGCCGCCCTGATCGACTCCGGGCATGACGACTACATCCTCGAAACCGCGATGTTAAAAGTCTTCGCGACCGACGTGCTGTGGCGGATCGTGAACGACACGATCCAAATCTTCGGCGGCAAGGCGTACTTCACCGACGAGCCGTTCGAGCGGATGATGCGCGATGCCCGGATCAACATGATCGGCGAAGGGGCGAACGACGTTCTTCGCAATTTTATTGCTTTGGTCGGCATGCGCGACGTCGGCCTCGATCTGCAAGGCGTTCTGGAAGCGGCGAAGAACCCGTTCGGCAACTTCGGCAAGCTCAGCGGCTTCGTCGCTCGCAAGGTCGGCTCGCTGCTGACGGCTCCGGACGTCCACGTTCGGAGCGCCGAACTGCAAGAAGATGCAACCAACCTGGGCCGCG
>CAMCTH010000293.1 GCA_945877965.1 Planctomicrobium piriforme
CGTTCGTCATGTTCCATTCGTTCGTCGGACGGGCCGGGCCGAGCTTGTTCTCGACCGGCTTCGGGTTCTTGATGAACTCGGCGAGGTACCAGCCGTATTCTTGCATCCGCGCTTGGTAGCTGATCGTTTGAGCGTAAATCAACTCGAAGTTGGCGCGCCAGCGAATGCTCGCATCGCGGGCCTTCAACGGCGCCACCGCTTCCATCGCCTTCTGAGCGGCTTGCAAGTAGATGATCATGTCCTGGGCACGCTTCATCTGCGTTTGCGCTTGCGTGGCGAACTTGGTTCGATCGATCGAGAAGTTGGTCGTCTGCACGCCCAAGCGAGCGCCGTTCACCTTGTCGTACGGGTTCAAGTCCGTGATGACCTTCCAGACCGTCGCCCGCATCGCCGACTTATCGCGTTCCGACTCGTAATCCTGGCGCGCACTCAAGTCCGGCAGATAGGGACGCATCGCGTCGCTGTCGTATTGCAAGTCGGCGCGGCGGCCCACGAGGTTCACTTCTGGGCTCGGCAACATAAAGAAGATGCCGCCGGTTTCACGCGCCATCCGCGATTGCTCGTAAGGACCGAAGTTGCTCGGGAAGGCGTCGAACCGTTTGTGGTAGCCGTCGATTTGCAATTGTTCCGGCCACGGGCTCTCGGGACCGCGATCAATCTGCAGCCAGTGGTTCGTCTTGGTCTCTTCGTGGAAATAGCGCATCCAGGCATAGGGATAGCCGAAGACGGCCTCACGACCAAGCACGTAGATCTTAGCGCTCAGGCTCTTGGCGATGCCGATCGTCTGCTCGAGTTGCGTAATGTTCGTCGTCATGTCGCCGCTCTCGTCGGTGACCATGATGAGTGCCATCTGTCGATTACCGTTGCTCGCCAATTTCGCGAACGTGGCCATGGCGAAAGCCATCGACTGGCACTGCATTTCGGCCCCCGACGGATCATTGGGGACCGAACGGATGGCCGCCATGATCTCTTCCGGCTTGTAGGTCGGCTGCGGCGTGTGATTGATCGCCGTGGCCCCATAGCTAACGACGGCCGTCAGGAGCGCGTCGTCTTTCGCGGCGGCCGAGAGACCGAGCTCTTGATAGACTCGCTCGATGCGGGTCGTGATCTCGATGCGGTCGTCTTCCATACTGTTCGATTGGTCCATCACCCACACGACCAAGACCTTTTGCTTGGCGAGCATGTTGAGGATTTCTTGCGTCATGCGGTCCATCGCGTCGCCGTAGCCTGCGGCGGTAGCCAGACCGTCGCCGATCGTTCCTTCCGGCACAGCAGCGGCGAATTGTCCGCCGCTGGTGGTGAAGACGTTGACCGCGCCGACGTCGACTTTCATCGAGGTCGGCGTGTTGCTGACGACGGTGTTCATCTTCGGCGCGGCGACGGCCGAGCTGATCGCCCCTTGCACACCGACGGTCGCCGAAGCCGACACGGCGGTCGACGACACGGCGTTGAGTTGCGTAGCAGGCTGAATCTTTTGTTCGAGCTTCTGCGTGATCTCTTCTTGTTCGCGCACCGGCGGGATCGACGCTTCGAGCATCTTCGGCGGCGACTTGTTCGGCAGGTCGACCATGACGAGACCGAGCGCGAGGAGAATCGCGAGGTGCACGACCGTGGAACTACCGGCGGCAGCCATGCCCCAGACGAAGCGACGGCTCATGCCGCGCGATTCTTCCGGCGGCAGTTCCGCGTCGGCGCCGTCGGCACCGGCTGCGGGGGCAGCGTTGCCGGCAGGTGCGGTCTGCTTCGGCGGCGTGGCCGGTGCAGCCGCAGCGGCGGCGGGCTTCGCGGGGGCTGCTTGTTTCGCAGGCGCGGCGGCGGTGGCTTTGTTAGCGGGCGTCGCTGCTTGACTCATGGTCTTCTCCGACACCAGGTATTGCGACCGCTGCACAGACGTGTGAGCGTGACGCTATGTAAACGTATGAAATGCGAAAATCGTTACATTCCCGTATCAAAAAATCATACCGACCGAAGTCCCGCTGAGTCAATGTTTTAGCGTCGATATTCAGGTTGCCGGACCGGCCGCCCGGCAGGCCTTACTCGACGTTAAGATTGGAGCCGATTGCGAAGCCGTACTTTTGGGGCTCCGTCTCCCGCGGGCCGACGCGGCTCTTAACCTCTTTTCGACTGATTCTGACGATGGTCCGGCCTTAAATTCGGCCCGGTCGACGTTAAAGTCGGTGCGGCTTGCCGTCCCGTCGCCTCGGAACTACTTCCAAAGCTGACGGTCGAGGAGCCGGTAGTTGATCGCCTCGCCGATGTGCTGCACCTGAATGTCCCGTGCGGCCTCCAGGTCGGCGATGGTTCGGGCGACGCGGATGATCTTGTCGTGCGCTCGGGCCGACATGCCGAACTCGGTCATGCACGCGCGGAGCAGCGTCGTCGAATCAGCGTCGAGCTTGCAAAAGTCGCGTTGATGCCGCGTCGCCATCCGCGCGTTGCACCGCAGTTTGGAGACCGACCCGAAGCGACGCGTTTGAACTTTACGCGCCGCATCGACTGCCGCACGAATGTCGGCGCTCGAAAGACCGGCCTGCGATGCCGTCAGTTCCTTGAAGGGGACCGCCGGCACTTCGATCTGCAAGTCGATCCGATCAATGAGCGGCCCGCTAATTTTGCTCATGTAACGTTCCACCTGCGGCACGCTGCAATTGCATTTGCGGCGTGGATCGTTGCGGTAACCGCATGGGTAACGCATTATTCCATCTCCTGGCGGCAATGTTCCAAGAGGATGTTGTCTTCTTCGAGCCACGACCATTAGACACCATCAAAAACCTGCGTTCGAGCGGGCTTTCCTTGACGGAAATCGCCGCCCAGACGGGAACACCTGCGACCGTCGTTCGTCGGCTCGTAGAGAAGACTGACTGGGCAAAGATCAAGCGTCAGCACGAAGAGGTAGCGGTTCGTATTGATCGAGAAGAAATAGGCAACGCAGAGAAACTGGCACGGTGGGCGGCCGAAACGGGCAAGAGTTCGGCAACTTACTGGCGTGCATTACGCCGGGTTAAGGCTCAGAAGCCATAGCCGTGATTAAAGGAGCCATCCAGGGCAATCCACCAGCCCTGGATGGCTCTCACAGCCTTTCAATGGCCCAAGGATGTTCCAGCCTTGATGGGTTCTCTCGGGCTCCCCAGCCACGTCAGCAAAGCCCTGACGTCTCGATGCACAGCGGTGATCCGCAGATTCTTTGATCGCTCTCGGCACCAGCTCAAAGACCGGCCTTTTTCTTAGCATAGCGAGGATAGCCCGTTCGATCGACGTTCAAGCCGCGAGCTTCTCGCTCACGCCAGCCAAGCCCGCCAGTTCTTCTCGCAGTCCGGCGGTGACGGTCAAATCGCAGCGATGAAATCGCTCGCCGTTGCAGTCGTAGAACAAGATGGTCTGACGAACTGCGTCCCAGATTGCAGAGTATTGCACGGCCCGAGGACCGCTCAGAGTGAAATGCAATCCGCACGGTTGGCCGTGTCGCACGAGAACCTTCGTGTGAAACTGAAACGCACCGAGCAGAAGCTGCTGTCGATCGCAGATCGTCCGCTCGACGAAACTACGCAGGTCTTCGAGCGACGAGAATTCTGAACCGCCGTGGGCCATTGCCGGTGGGAACTCCGAGGTGACAAACCGCTGCGGCGACCAGGCACGTGAGCGAGCTGGCGTGACTTCAATAACGGAGGTTATCGGCGGGTTTGGCGGACGCAATTCGGCCCGAGGTCGCTACAGAATGACCGCCCTTTGGTCGGTGTGGCCTGCTAGCAGTTGAAGATGGAAGAACCTTGCGGGTTGGCTCACAGATGCCGCTGAGGCCCCTTCCCAACGCCCAGAAAACGGCCGAAAATTCCCCGAACCCCACACAGTTGACAGACGTACACTAATCGTTAGGATACGAGTGTCGCTGGCCTACGGAGGTTCTTCCATCGGGAAGGTTGCCATGTTCCAGAACTTGGCCGTTACGGATGACCGTCGTGATCGCCCCAGCGAAGCCCAGCACATTGCGGACATCTTGCCGCTGGTGCTGGCCAAGTACGCTACTCAAGAGACGCAAATCATTTCGAGGGTCGAATTCCAGCCCTCGCACATAATGCCTTCCCACTGCGTTTCGGCCTGAGCCATAGGCTCGCCGCTCTCACCGGGCGGCGGGCCTTTTTTCTTTTTCAAACAGGTGATTCAGATGGCAAAATTCCCGTCGAGAAAACTCTCCGGCACCAAGAAGATCGCTTCGAGAGGGTTCTCCAAGTCGAAGGTCAAAATTGCATCACGAGGATTTACCAAGGGGACGGCGAAGATTGCGTCCCGAAAAATCGCCAAGCCATCGGTAGCCGAGGAAAAGCCGACGGCTCCGGTACGCATTTATCGCCCGACCGATGAGCAATCCCGAGAGGATCGGCTGGCAGCCTTGCAGGGCCAAGTAAAATCGTTGAAACCTGCGAGTGATTTGTAGAACGACTGCTATCGCTCGATCACTCCGGCAATACCTTCACTCGGATGTTCCGGTAGCATACCGTGCTGTTCGGGTCGTGGGCCTGGAGAGCGATCTGGCCGTGTGAAAGCACCCGCCCCTCACGGCCCTTCGGACGCTCAGGATTTTCCGGCTCGGTGTAGTCCACGGTCGTCTGGCCGTTGACCTTCAAGACGATCTGCTTGCCCGAGACGATGATGTGGTACTCGAACCATTCGTCGTCCTTCACCGGCGACGTGTCCATGATGTCTTTGATGATAAGCAGGCTGCCGGTTCGCCGCTTGTCGGTGTGCGTGTTGCAGACCTGGGCTTCGTAGCCCTTCTTCAAGAATCCACTCTGCGGCTCCGTGTGGAAGAAGATGCCGCCATTCGAGCCGGGCTTAGTCTTGACCTCGATCTTCAACTCGAAGTTCGTGAAGTCGTAGTTGCCGACAGGCCCAACGTAGAACAAGTGAGCCATCGGTCCGCCGCCTGCGACAATGGCTCCGTCTTCGACTTTGAAGCACTCGTCGTGGTCAGCCGATTTCCAACCGTCGAGCGACTTGCCGTCGAAAATCGGCTGCCACTCGTCGGCAACTGCTGGTGAAGCGAGCAGTAAGAGTGCCAAGATCGTTCGCATAGGCATCGTTTAATTCCGAGTTACTTCTGAACCAGCTTCGTTTTTTTGACCGGCTTTTTGACGCTCTCGCTAGGAGTCTTTGGCGGTGGACCCAGCAGCCGAACTTTGGTCTGCGGCACGCCCCACCAATCTTCGGGTTTGCCGTCAGGGAACTTTTCCAGACGCCATCCGAATCGGCACTGCTTGTAGACATCTACGAAGGCACTTTTTGCCACGACGATGACGCCTTTCGGATGCGGCAAAAAGCAATTGTCATCCCACTCCGAGCGAGCCGTGATGAACTCGAAGCGATCACCCTGTTTGAGCATTTCAACCGTCACGTTTTTACTCATACGTCCTCAGTGCCATGCCAATCGTTGATTCTGACGGAAACAGGTGTCGGCATTCCTTGGTTTAGATCATACTTGCCCATTCTACCAGGACGAGTGCTTGGTCGCTCTCGATTGCCCAACAAAATGAGCCGCAAATGAAACCTGACGAATGGGAACGAATCGTCCAATCCATTGTGGACGAATCCAATCAGCAACCGAGGGAGGCGGCTAAGCATCGAGTCCTGATCGAGTGGCGTGCCAAACTCGAACGGGAACCGACGCTGTTATCTCCACACAAGATCGACGAAATTGTGCGAGAAGTGAGACGCAGATTGGATGCCAGCAGCGTCAAAGCATAAAGCTAATCGCCGGTCTGCCTCGGTCGATGCAGGGGCGATTTCGTTTGCGGCATGGGCCGGTCCAACCAATGGCGTAGCCGCCCGTAGAACAGCCCCAAGGGTTCGCCTTCGTTTCGTTGGCATTCGCCGAACGGATGGCATAGGCAAGCCGTTGTCGAGACGGGCCGACCATGAGCCGACGATTGATCCGACCAGCCCATGACGACCACCATGTTTCCACGAAACGGCAGCATGGCGTAACTAAATTCGACTTTGCCTTTTCGAGCAGCCGAACCGTCGTCTGCGGCGTTTCTGCTCAGTGACGCACTCACGGCATTCGAGACTGTGCTTTCGCCGTTCTCAATCAGGGCTCTTGGCAGTCATTTCATACCGGATAACGCTTCATTGACGTGACCGACAGAAGTCCAAGTTAGTCAGGAATAGTGAAGACTTCCGTTATTGCTGAGGAAAATGACTGGTTTTGTCTATTGGATTGGGCGCCTGGCGCTAGACTGTCGGAGTGACTCGAATTGGGCTGATTTACCGGACGGA
>CAMCTH010000294.1 GCA_945877965.1 Planctomicrobium piriforme
CGTGGCGAATCAGATTGGCGATCCGAAACGTGACGACCCGCGTCTTGCCGGTCCCGGCGCCGGCCAACACCAGCAGCGGCCCGCTGAGCGTATGAACGGCCTCGCGCTGCGAGTCGTTCAGTCCATCGGCGGCGGGGGGAGGAAGAGACACGGTTTCGAGGCTCGAGATACTTAGACGGTCGAGGCGGCAGCGGGGCGAAGCATTATCGAGCGAGCAAGCCTCGCCGACAAGCGGCCCCGCAGAATGCGGCCGGGACGCGAAATCACGACGCGACGCATCGTTGGGGTCGCAGTCGACTTGCAGTTTTGCGGCGATCGTCGGATGATGAGCGGCGATGAAGAGGCCACGGCGTCGCCGCCGCACAATTCCCATTCTTAGCAGGGAGTCGGATCATGCTGCGAATCGCAAAGGGGCTGACGCTGTGTTCGCTGATGTTGGCCTTGGCATCGTCATCGTCGCGCGGCGACATCCCCTTGCCGCCCAATCTCCGCTACATCGACCCGATCGTTCGCTTCGAGGGAATCGCGAAACTTCCGGAGTATGAGTTTCGTTTGCGGTTCCAAACGTTCACCGGCGGCCCGAGCGGAACTTATACCTACAGGCCGGTCGTCGAAGGGAATGCGTTCAATCTCAACGCGCAACGTCGATTGCTCGACATGCAACTGCTCGGTCTGAAGCGCGACGAGTTCGAACGACGCGCAAAAGCGGACCCCTCTTTGCGCTGGCTGACCGACGAAACGCCGCACGTCTTGGCAGCCGATGTCCCATCGCCCTCGACGGTCGGCAAATCGACCGAGAAGGTGCCGGTGACGAACTATCGCGTCTCCCTGAAGGACGGCAAGTTGGTCGTCGAACGGGTCGCCGACGAAGAGAAAAAGGCCGGCGTGGCGCCTCCGTCGGGAACCTGGATCGCCGGGATCGCGCTCGCGTTGGCGATCGCCGGCAGCGGACTTTGGCTCGGGCGCGGAGTCCGATTCGCCGCGCTCCCCTGGCGACGGCCTGCTCACGAACTGAATTAGGCGGCAAACTGCGGCCTGCGGCGAGGTTGCGCTCGGGTTGACGCCCGTTGAAAGCACGCCCTATACTGCTGGCTTGCTTGGGACGAAGTACGCGCCGTCGTCGGTGCGTCGGTCCTTCCCACGCTGCACGCCTCGCCCTGCCGGACGCCCCCATGAAGTCGGAACATCGCCACGAATTGCAGAAGAACGTCCTCGCCGATCGACTGGCCGATTGCGTCGACTGGAGCCGGCGGAATGCCCAACTGCTGACCGGCGTCGTCGTCGGGGCGGTCGTCGTGCTGGGCCTGTTCTTTTATCTCCGCGGTCGTTGGCAAGAAAGCTCGATCGCCGGCTGGAACGAGTTCTTCTCCGCCGCCGGTCGCCAAGACACGATGCAACTCGAGACGCTGGCGACGCGCGAAGCCGGGACGCCGCCGGGGCAGTTGGCCGCGCTGATGCTGGCCGACGTCGCGCTGAACGCCGGCGTCGACCTGATGAACTCGGACCGCACGCTTGCCGAAGAGCGCCTGAACTCGGCCAAGAACAACTACATCCTGGTCCGCGATTCGTCGCGCGACCCGCTGCTGAAAGAACGAGCCACGCTCGGACTGGCGCGTTACTACGAGAGCGTCGGCCTGTTGGAAGAAGCGATCAAGGAATACGAGACGCTCATCGGCGAGCAAGCCGACGGCCCCTACGCCGACACGGCCCGCCGCAAGATCGCGTTCTTGAAGGAACCGTCGACCAAGGCGTTCGCCGCGTGGTATCGCGAACACAAGCCGCTGCCGCCGAGCCCGATCGGCACCGGCATGCCCGACTTCCGTAACCTCGACAAACTGCCGCCGGACGAAACATCGTTCCCGCCGCCGAGCGCGAGCCCGACGGCTTCGGCTAGCGCCACGCCGAGCGCCACGGCAACCCCGAGCGCAAGCCCGTCGGCGACGCCCGCTGCTTCGCCGAGCGTCACGCCGTCGGCCACGGCCAAGCCCTCGGCGACCGGCACGAGCAAGTAAGGTCGACGTTACGTTCTGCGTCGACGGCATGGATGCGCCGCGTTCAATCGAGGTGCTTTCGTGACTCTGCCCGATCCTGCTCTCGCGCCGGTCGACGTCGTCGTCCCCGACGAACATGCCGGCGCACGACTCGATTGGTTCGTCGCGCAAACGTTCCCGTCGTACAGTCGGACGCACATCCGCAAGTCGATCAATGAATCGACCGTCAAAGTGAACGGCCGCCGTGCGAAAGCGGCTCAGCGTCTGCAAGGGGGCGATCAGATCACGGTGCAGTTGCCGGAGTTGGCCCGCGAAGGCCCGCTGCCGTGCGCCATTCCGCTCGACATCCTGTACGAAGACGAAGCGATCGCCGTCATCAACAAGCCGCCGGGGATGGTCGTCCATCCGGGCCGCGGTCACTGGGAAGGGACGCTCGCCTCGGCGCTCCGTTATCACTTCGACGAACTCAGTGAGTACGGCGGCCCGACGCGTCCCGGCATCGTGCACCGCCTTGATCGCGACACGAGCGGCGTCATCCTGATCGCCAAAACCGACGCCGCGCACAAGCGCTCGGCCGGGCAATTCGAAGATCGCACGGTCAGCAAAGAGTATTTCGCGCTGACGCTCGGCGCTCCGAATCACGATCGCGACCTGATCGATCTGCCGATCGGTCCGCACGCCTATCAGCGCGAGAAGATGGCGATTCGTCGCGATCATCCGGCCGCCCGACCGGCGCAAAGTTTTTACGAAGTACAAGAACGGTTCAACGGCTTCGCTGCGGTACGCATCACACCGAAGACCGGCCGGACACATCAGATTCGTTTGCACTTGGCGAGCATCGACTGCCCCGTGCTGTGCGATCGGCTGTACGGGGGTCGCTCGCAGATCACGCTCGGCGACTTGACCCGCAACGTGCAGGACGACGAGGTGTTGCTCGAACGCCAGGCATTGCATGCGTTGCGGCTTACGATTCGCCATCCGCTGACGGACGAAGAAATGACGTTCGACGCCCCGCTGCCGGACGACATGCAAAATACGCTCAACGCCATCAACGAATTTCGCTCCTTGCGGTAAACCGAATCATTTCTGAGAATAAAACATCCGCAGATTGCACAGATTTCGCAGATGAAAAACAGAGAGACCTCTGTATCTCTTTCTTATCTGCGAAATCTGCGGACGAATTCTCTGAACATCACCAACCAAACCTGATCTTGATCTCATGAAGCTCGCCAAGTTTATCGATCCGCAGGGTCAATCGTCGTTGGGCGTCGTCGAAGGGGACGGGGTTCGGCCGTTGTCGTTGGCCGCCGGCCAGTACCAAACGCTGACCGAGATCCTCGAAGCGCCCGATCCGGCCGAGGCCGTGCGGTTTATGCTCGACGCGAGCGCCAAGCCGTGGCCGCTCGACAAGATCACGCTCCTGCCGCCGATCGACGAGCAAGAAGTGTGGGCCGCCGGCGTGACGTACAAGCGGAGCCGTTCGGCGCGAATGGAAGAGTCGGTCTCGTCGGCCACGGTATACGACAAGGTCTACACGGCCGATCGCCCTGAGCTGTTCTTCAAGGCGAACGCCTACAAGGTCGTCGGCCCCGACAAGCCGGTCCGGATTCGCAAAGACTCGCAGTGGAACGTCCCCGAGCCGGAACTTGCCTTGGTGATCGATCGCCGCATGCAGATCGTCGGCTACACGATCGGCAACGACATGAGCTCGCGCGACATCGAAGGCGAGAACCCGCTCTATCTGCCGCAAGCGAAGGTCTACGACGAATCGTGCGCGCTGGGTCCGTGGATCACGCTCGCGCAGGCGATGCCGTCGCTGGAACAGACGTCGATCTTGCTGACCGTCACGCGCAACGGCCGCGTCGCGTTCCAAGGCGAAACGAAAGCAAGCGAGTTGGCCCGGACGCCTGAGTCGCTGGTCGAATGGCTCGGCCGCGATCACACGTTCCGCCACGGGGCCGTGCTGTTAACCGGCACCGGCGTCGTTCCGGACAAGGATTTCACGCTGCTGCCCGACGACGTCGTGAGCATCACGATCGCCGGCATCGGCACGCTGACGAACTCGGTCGTGCAGCGGAAGTAAAAAGCTTCGCAGTCGCGCGATTACTGCTTAACGCGTCCCAACACGTGCCGCAGCGCCCCTTCGAGTTGCGGGAAGCGGAACTCGTAGCCGGTATCGGTCAAACGTTTCGGCACGACGTGCTGGCTCGCCATCAGCAGCGCGTCGGCGAGTTCGCCGAAGGCTAATCGCGCGGCGAAGCGCGGCACCGGGAAGATCGTCGGGCGGCGAATCACGCGCCCCAGCGTCTTCGTGAACTCCGAGTTCCGAGCCGACTGCGGGGCGACGACGTTCACCGGCCCTTGCAGTTCTTCGTGCATCAAAGCGTGATGCAGCGCGCCGATCACGTCGTCGATCGCAACCCATGCCATCCACTGCTTGCCGTCGCCGAGATTCCCGCCGACTCCCATCAGGAACGGCGGCAGCATCTTCTTCAACGCCCCGCCGTTTCCGGCCAGCACGACGCCGAGCCGCATATTCGCCACACGAATGCCCGCCTTGCGGGCCGGATCGCAGGCATCTTCCCACACCTTGCAAACCTCTGGCAGAAAACCTTGGCCGAGCGGCGCCGATTCATCGAGCAACTCTTCGCCGCGGTCGCCGTAGTAACCGACGGCCGACGCACAGACGAGCGTCTTCGGCGGACGCTTGAGCTTCGCCAACGTTTCACAGAGCAAGCGCGTGTCGCGTTCGCGACTCTCGCGGATCGCCTGCTTGCGTTTCGGGTTCCAGCGTCCTCCCGCGACGTTCTCGCCGGCCAAATGGACGACGGCGTCGAACCCTTCGAACTCGGCGGTCATCGCCGTGCCGCGAGCCGGATCCCAATGGACGCCGTCGGTCGCGCCGTTGGGTCGATTCAAACGAACCGGCGTGTGACCGCCGCTGGAAAGGAACGCACAGAAGGCCGAGCCGATCAGGCCCGTCGCACCGCTGACGAGGATTTTCATACGAGGCCGATCCAAGAAGGGATGATGCGCGCGGAGGTCGTCGCGCGTTTGACGATGACGATAGGCAAACATCCGCTCGACTTTGCGACGAACGGCTCCGCGTCCGAACAAGTCGCCGACCACGCCGCCCGGCAAGATGTACTGCAAGCGGTCTTCGAGCGAACACGACTGCGGGCCGAGCGGTTCGAACTGATGCAGATGTTCCCAGAACACAAAGGGGCCTTCGACCTGGTCGTCGCAAAACTGCCGGCCGTCGATGCACTCCTGATGTTCGGCAACCCACCGCCTCCAAATTCCGGGAGCCATCCGGACGCGGAGAACCGTACGCTCGCCGTCGCGCAGGGCTCCCTGGCGTTCGAGTTCGACGTGTTCCCAGGGGGGTGTGAGGCGGTTGAAAGCACCGGGCCGCGCGTGCCAGGCGAACGTTTCGGCCGCCGAGACGGGGAGTTCGGAAACGAACGTGAGTTCACGCGGATGCATGGCCGGTTCAACCTCGGGGGACCCTGTTCAACTGCGGGGCGCGGCGTGTATCTTAACCCTCTTCGCCTCGCGGAGGGCGAACCGACCGGGTTGTTTCGCTCTCTTTTTGAGCGAGCCCCCTGAGTCTGCCGTTCGTCCCGCGCTGCCGCCGTCCGGTTCGTTAAACCAGCCCTGCTCTCCGATTCAGTACGAAAGTCACGACGATGGAAAAACGCGTCTACAATTTCTCGCCCGGTCCCGCCACGTTGCCGTTCAGCGTGCTCGAAGAAGCGCAGCGCGATCTGCTGAGCTTGCCCGGCGTCGGCGTGTCGGCGTTGGAGATCAGCCATCGTTGCCCATGGTTCGACAAGGTGCTGGAAGAGACCGAGGCGAATTTGCGTTCGCTGCTCAAAATTCCGGCCAACTTTAAGGTGCTGTTCATGCAGGGCGGCAGCCGCCTGCAGTTCGATATGGTGCCGATGAATCTTACGGAACCCGGCAAGAGCGCGGATTACGTCGTCACCGGCTCGTGGAGCAAAATGGCGCTGGACGAAGCCAAGAAGCTCGGCTCGGCCCGCGGCGTTTACGACTCGAAGGCCACCAACTACGACCGCCTGCCGGCGAAGAGCGACCTGCAAATCGACCCCGCCGCGTCGTTCGCGTACTTCACGTCGAACGAGACGATCCAGGGCGTGCAGTTCTTGGATGAACCGGCCGTCGGCGACGTCCCGCTCGTCTGCGATGCGTCGAGCGATTTCATGTGCCGACCGTTGCCGATGGAAAAGTACGGCCTCATTTATTCTTGCG
>CAMCTH010000295.1 GCA_945877965.1 Planctomicrobium piriforme
CGATCGGTTGATCCAAGAGGCGCGCCGCAACGTTGCGAACGTGCTCGGCGTCGGCGACCCGCGGCGGATCGTTTTTACGCTGAACGGCACCGACGCACTGCATCTGGTGATTCAAGGACTAATACGGCCAGGCGATCACGTCGTCACGACGGTCTGCGAGCACAATTCCGTGCTGCGGCCGCTGCGGCAACTGGTCAGTCCGCGCGGCGTGGCCACGACGCACGTCGGTTGCGATGACGCGGGCCGCGTCTCGCCGAGCGATGTGCTGGCCGCCCTTAACAGCAAGACCGCCTTCGTCGTCGTCACGCACGCGTCGAATGTGACGGGTGCAATCCAGCCGGTGGCCGAGATCGGCGCGGAGTTGCGTAAGCGGGGCATTCCGTTCGTCGTCGATGCGGCGCAGACCGTCGGTGAGTTGCCGTTCATGGTCGACGACTTGATGTGCGATTACCTCGCCGCCCCGGGGCACAAAGGACTGTTAGGGCCGTTGGGGACCGGCATTCTGTACGTTCGACCGGGAATGGAAGAGCGGTTGCAGAGCATTCGGACCGGCGGCACCGGTTCGGAAAGTCACACGACGGTCCAACCGACGACGTTGCCCGAGAAATACGAGTCGGGCAATCTGAACGTGCCGGGAATCGTCGGTCTGGGAGCCGGGGCGAAATGGCTGGCCGAACGCGGGATCGCCGCGGTCCGCGAGCATGCCGTGACGTTGACGGAACGGCTGCTGGCAGGCCTGCGCGGCTCGAACGGCATCCGAATCGTCGGGCCCCAGGACGCCGCCGGGCGCGTGGGAGTGGTCAGCCTGACGATCGACGGGTATGATCCGCAAGAAGCGGCGGCCGTGCTGGCGACGTCGTTCGGCATCCAGTCGCGGGCCGGTCTGCATTGTGCCCCGCTGATGCACAAAGCACTGGGGACCGACGCTCGCGGCGGCACGTTGCGGCTGAGCGTCGGCCCGTTCAGCACGACGGACGACGTCGACGCGGCGATCGAAGCCTTGAAACAAATGGAGATGTGACGATGGCAGGCGAGCCCTGGTACAAGGACGGTCTTCGCTTCGAGTGTTCGCAATGCGGCGACTGCTGCACCGGGGCGCCCGGCTTCGTCTGGGTCAATCAGGAAGAGATCGAGGCGATCGCCGCCAAGATCCAGATGGACGTCGAGAAGTTCGAGAAGCTCTACGTCCGCAAGATCGGCGTCCGCCGCAGCTTGGTCGAGTTCCCTAACGGCGACTGCGTTTTCTTCGACACTGAGAAGCGAAACTGCTCGGTTTACGAAGCCCGACCGCGGCAGTGCCGGACCTGGCCTTGGTGGAACTCGAACATCAACAGCGAGAAGGCCTGGAAAGAGACGTGCGAAGTCTGCCCCGGCAGCGGCAAGGGGAAGCTCTACGACATCGAGCACATCCAGAAGCAGGCGGCGGTAATCCGCATCTAAGGCCTCTCGCTTAGCGCCTTTCGATTGCACCCACTACGCCTAGTGGGGCTTCTCCGCTGGCAATCCGACATTTTATACGGATTGTATGGATTGCAACGCGCAGGCAGGTCGATACTACTTCCGCGCCGAGACTGTATCGACAGCCGGCAGAGGGGAGGAAGCGGTACCCGCCGTGGACTTCCCACTGCAGGCTCTAAGCGATTGCCCAGTAACGGCTTGGGACGAAAGTGAGGCTTCGCGGCCTCGCAATCGACGTAAGTTCTTTGACAATTGATGCTTAACGACAATCGACGCGACGGCGACTCGGCCGACTCGCGGCGACTTACGCGACGTAACTCCGGCCCGACGGCGGAGCGACACGGCGGATCAGCTTGACGATAGTACTTATCGCACCTACACTTGGAGCGTGACTTGTGTTTGCGAACGACGTCAACCGACGGATCAGTTTGTCGTCGTAACGCCTGGGGAGACGAGTCGTGACAAAAAAAGAAATCGTAAAGACCATCTCGGACGAAATTGGGCTCACTCAGCTCAAGACGAAAGAGATCGTTCAAAAGACCTTCGACGCGATCGTTGAGACGCTCGTCGAAGAGAAGCGGATCGAGCTGCGGAACTTCGGCGTGTTCGAAGTGAAGAAACGAGCGGCTCGAAAGGCTCGCAATCCCCGCACCGGCGACAAGGTCTACGTACCCGAGAAGTACGTCGTAACCTTCAAGCCTGGTAAGGAGATGGAAGAAAAGGTCCGCGAACTCGAACGGCAAGCCGCCGAGCGAGCCGCCGCCCTGGCAGCTCAACAATCTGCTCAACCGAGCCTGCCGCCTGCCGCAAGCGGCGGAAGCGTCTAGCTCCGACTCTAAAGTCTGACGCAGGCATGCCTTGGCATGATTTTGCATCAGGACGTCTCAAGAACCGCCCCTGCAGTGGGGCGAGTCTCATTATCGGCCTCGCTCGCGCGGCCGAAGTCTTGACTGGCTTTGGCTTTCTGGCCGGTTGGTCTGGTCTAGCAGGGTGGCTTACGCTAACTTGCTCGCCCGATGGAAGTAGATGCAGCCCGGATGGCTGCTTCTGAGTTACTGCTGTTTGTGGTTCGCTCTGCGTCTCGTCGATCGTCGTCAAGCATCTCGCCGGTAGTTCCTCGTGAACTGCCGGTGTTACCGCACAACGGCCGATCCGAGTCGACAGACGACGAGGTGGGGCCGAGTCACGGAGGACAGGTCTACTATGCGTAAGTTCATGATGGGAATCTTGCTGGGTTCGAGCATTGCGGCCGCGACCGGCTGCATGATCCCGCTCTACTCCGGCGATCCGCAACGTCGTACTCAGCAGTTGATCAACACGTCGGAAAACCTCCGCCTGTTGCTCGACGATTGGGAGCGAATCTGGTTGCTCGATCAACCGAGCCATCTTTCGCCGTATCGCACGCACGGCGGCATCATCTAGTTTGCCGCGATCGCTCAGGCGCCGCGGCGCTCTGCTTGGCATCAGCCTCGCAGCGCGCCGTCGGTTGCCGTCGGCGCACTGGGTCACTACATTGGCGTAACGCGATCCTCCGTGACGTTGCACGGCGGCCTTGCGTCTGTGCTTCGCCCCGTCTCGTCCTGTTGCGCCCGAGTCGTCCACCCGTGAACGGAACCGCCGTCGATCTTGAGGTTCGGCTCGGCCGCCTCCGCCTGCCGAACCCGATCTTGGCGGCGTCGGGGACGTTCGGCTACGCCCGCGAAATGGCCGGCCTCGTCGAACTTGGACGGCTCGGCGGCATCGTGCCGAAGACGATCACCAAAGTCGCCCGCCCCGGCAACGCCCCGTGGCGGACCGTCGAAACGACCGGCGGCATGCTCAACAGCATCGGCCTCGACAACGACGGCATCGATTACTTTCTGGCGAACCACTTGCCGTATCTCGGCTCGCTCGGCACGCCGATCTTGGTCAGCATCGCCGGACGCACGCACGAAGAGTTCGTCGAGTTGGCAGGCATGCTCGACGGCCGACCTGAAGTGGCGGCGGTCGAGTTGAACATCTCGTGCCCGAACGTCAGCGGCGGCGTCGATTTCGGGACCGATCCGGCGATGTGCGAAAAGGTCGTTGCCGGCGCGCGACAAGCCTGCGATCGCCCGATCATCGCGAAGCTGACGCCGAACGTCTCCAGTATCGCCGCGGTGGCCAAGGGGGCCGAAGCCGGCGGGGCCGACGCGCTCTCCGTCATCAACACCTGTTTGGGAATGGCCGTCGACTGGAAGCGCCGCAAACCGCTGTTGGGGAACGTCGTCGGCGGTCTGAGCGGCCCGGCGATCAAGCCGATCGCCTTGCGCTGCGTCTATCAGGTCTCGAAGGCGGTGAAGACGCCGATCATCGGCATCGGCGGCATTGCGACGCTCGACGACGTGATGGAGTTCCTCGTTACCGGAGCGACGGCCGTGCAACTCGGCACCGTGAACTTCTACGATCCGACCGTGTCCATGCGGATACTCGAAACGCTGCCAGACGCGATTCGTTCGCTCGGGGCGGAGCGCGTGAGCGACGTCGTCGGCACGCTCGGCGGCCCGCCGCCGGCCGCGAAGTGACGCGACGCACGACGAAGCAGAAGCGCGGGGCAAGCACCGCGGATAAACTACTGGCAACTGACCACTGACAACCGGCCACTTCCTCCATGCGTGTTCTCTCCGGCATTCAACCGACAGGTCGCTTCCACTGGGGCAACTACTTCGGCGCCATCCGTCAGTACATCGACCTGCAGCACGGCAACGAAGCGTACTACTTCATCGCCGACCTGCATGCCCTGACGACCGTTCGCGACCCGAAGCAACTGCGCCAGAACACGCTCGATGCCGCGCTCGACTTGCTGGCTCTCGGCCTCGAACCCGAGCACGCAATCCTGTTCCGCCAGTCCGACGTTCCCGAAGTCTCCGAGTTGTGTTGGTTGTTGATGACCGGCACGCCGATGTCGATGCTCGAGAATTGCCACGCGTACAAAGACAAAATGCAAAAGGGACTGCCGGCCGGCGCCGGTTTGTTCACCTATCCGGTCCTGATGGCGGCCGACATTCTGGCTTACGACTCGCAGATAGTGCCGGTCGGCGCCGATCAGGTGCAGCATATCGAAGTGACGCGCGATCTCGCGGGAAGCTTCAACCACACCTACGGCGAGACGTTCGTGCTCCCCAAGGCGCAAACGCTCGACGCCTCGGCCAAGGTGCCGGGGACCGACGGCGAGAAGATGTCGAAGAGTTACAACAACACGCTTGAGCTCTTCGAAGAGCCGAAGGCGATGCGCAAAAAGATCATGCGAATCGTCACCGACGCGCGCCCGATGGAGGAGCCGAAAGAGCCCGAGGGGGACCATCTCTATCAGCTCTACTCGCTGTTCGCGAACGAGTCGGAGCGGGAAACGATGGCGGCCATGTATCGCAAGGGCGGTTTCGGCTACGGCGACGTGAAGAAGGCGCTGGCCGACGCGGCTGAGCGATACTTTGCCGAACCGCGGGCCCGCCGTGAAGAACTCGCCGCGAAACCGGAGCGGGTCGTCGAGATCTTGGCCGACGGCGCGAGCCGCGCCCGCAAGAAAGCGGCCGAGACGTTGCGTCGCGCACAAACCAACTGCGGCCTCCGTCCGTAATCGCATCGCGAGAGGAGGGAGCCGATGTCCGACGTCCTCCCTGCCGCAGTCTCCGCGCAGCTGAAGTCGCCGATCGAGTCGCCTCGCGCCTGGCTCGGCGACGCCGCCGTCGTGCTCACAGCCGCCCTCTTGATCTTCGCGCAACTCGGCTACTATCCGTTCTGGGGCGACGAGGCCGACACGGTCATCTTCGGTCGCTCGGCTTGGGAAACGGGCGATATGGGAGCCTGGTACGACGGCAATCTCTACGCCTATCGCAACGGCGCGCCGTTGGAGCACTTGAAAAATCGGGCCGCCCCGCCGTTGCCGTACTACGTCGTCGCGGCGTTTTGGGGAGTCGCAGGCGACAGTCGCTTCGGGCTCCGCTTTCCGTTCGCCCTCTGCGGCGTCGCGACTGTCGCGCTGATGCAACTCGCTTGGCGACGACTCGGCTTCACGCTCGGGCAACGACTTTTGCTCGGCGGCGCGTTGGCGTGCAACGTTTCGTTCGTGCTCTACTCGCGGCAGTGTCGATATTACGCATTGGCAACGTTCTTGTCGCTGCTGCTGGTGTATCTGTACGCTACGTTCGACGGATCGCGGCGACGACTCGCGGCACTCGTCCTGACGGCCTGTCTGTTAGCCGCGACGCAGTTCATGAACTTTGCGGCCCTCATGGCGGCGCTGCTTGTCGACTACGCCTTCTGGCAGCAGCATCGTCGCAAGCTGACCGTCGGCCAGTGGGCCGCGTTGCTCGCGCCGACAACGATCGTCTTCGCGGCGCTCGTCTACGTTTACAACCCGCTCGGCAAAGACCTGTACCCGGTCCCCGAACAGCGCGATTGGCGACTCGACAAACTAAAGTTGCTCTGGTGGTCGGTCCGCGATTTGAACTACGCGGAGTACGGCATCGGTCTGCTGTTGGCGGCCGCGTTGCCAATCGGAGTTTTCCAAGCGCGACGACGCGACAATCCGCTGATCTTACGACTCTGGGTCGCGTCGGCTCTGTTCTTGTTCTTCACCACGCTCCTCTCGCCGCAGCCGATCGATCGTACCCACGAGGCCGACATCCGGTACTTCATGCCGCTGATCGTCCCCTGCGTTAGTCTCTCGGTGTTGACGCTGTTGACGCTCGTCGGCGGACGTGCCGCGTGGGCCGCACCGTTCGTCGCGCTGATCGTTTTCA
>CAMCTH010000296.1 GCA_945877965.1 Planctomicrobium piriforme
CGGCGGCGTGACGGCCAACTCGGCCAGCGCCTTGGTCGGCACATGCTGCGTGTTGACGTCGAAATAGACCCCGCCCAACTCGGCGGCGACGCGACGCAAAATGCCGGCCTGTTGTCGCGAGTCGTGATGATCGATGTAGGTGCCGACGACCGGATCGCCGACGGCGTAAATCTGCACTTGGCCGATCGAGCGCGGCAACTTCGGGATCATGCTGAAGTCGACCGTATCGCCGTCGGTGCAGATGAGCAGCGTCGTACTTTTGGGCGACCAATCGCGGGCCATCTCGGCGACGGCATTGAGTCCGGCGATCAAGTCGGTCTTCCCCGGTTCGAAGGCCCAGACGAGCGGCAGATTGTCGAGCGAGTTGCGAATGACGTTCGTGTCGGACGCATCGCTGACGACCGGCAGGGCCGACGTGAAGAAGGCGATCACGCTGAAGCGCGTCCGCCCGAGGGCGATCCGCGGCAAGATTCCTTCGACCACTTCCAGCACGCGATCGCGGCGACGAAGTTCTTTCGTCGGCCCGGCGTCGCTGATGTTCATGCTGGGCGAAACGTCCAACAGCACGATCACGCGTTGCAGGTCTTCGTCCTTGATTTCTTCGGAGTCGTTGCCCGTCGTGTCGAGCGGCAGGACCGGCATGAAGGCCAGCACCGTCAGTCCCCACGCCATCAGGCCGGCGGCGAAGACCCGCAGCGGGCCGACGGCGTGGGTCCAGCGCCGCGGTTGACCGGTCGGACCGAACGCCAAGCGACCGACGGCCGCCGACCGACGCGCATGAATCCGCTCGGCCCACATCGCCAATAAGACGACGACGAGCGCGACCGGGACGGCGATCAGGTTCGGGTTGAAGTCGGTCGAGAACATGGCGAAACCCGTGACCTAAGTAAGGGCACGGCGGCGACGGAATGGGGAGGACGAACGTGTGGAATTCGGCAGCGAAGCGGAGGCGGGGGGATCGTTAGGCGGGGCGAGCGAGGGCCGCGACTAGCCATAGACGCCGGCGGGCGAGCGGTTACGGTGATTCTATCAAAATAAGCTGCCGACCCCGCCGCAACAACGGTTTTCGCCTGGGAAACGCATGGGAGAAGGCCGATTGGTGCGTCGCTTGGGAGTCGCGGAAGTCGCGGATCGCCCCTAATCCGTCAGTTCGCGGCGGCTTGTGTCCGGGGCGAACCAGATGACGACCATCCCCAGAGCGAAAATCGTGCTCGTCACGCTGCCGATTCGGGCATAGTCCCCTTGGAAATAACGCAACAACGGGTCGGCCGCGACGAGCGTGAGGGCCGTGATGATCCGCCCGAAGTTGAAGCCGACCCCTGCGCCGGTCGAGCGGCTCCGCGTCGGAAAAAGTTCCGGCAGACAGAGCGGCAGCCAACCGTAGTAGATGCCGCTGAAGAACCCGAGCGCCCCGACGAACGGCAAGAAGAGTGCGTCGGTCGGCACTAAGTATCCGTAGATATACTCAGCGATGCCGAACGCGCAGAGGCTGACCAAGAAGAACGTCAACCGGCGACCGAGCGCGACGGCGATCCAGCCCCCAAGCAAACTGCCGAGCATGCCGGGCAGCGCGCGGATCTGACCGACGCGCGCTTGCAAGGCCGTGTCGGGCGGCGACGCAGCCTCGCCAACTTCGGACGCCCACGGCTGCATCCACGACGCGCTCCCCCAACCGCCCATCATCGGGATTGTCGCCAGCGCGATGGCCACGACGGTGATGCCGAGCAGCGGCGGCCTAAAAACTTCGCCCATCGCAACCGGCGGCTGGGCCGGTCGTTCGGCATTACCGCGCCGCAACGCCAGCCACTTCGGCGACTCCGGGACGAACAGCCACGCGAACACGCCGAGCACCAGCGGCGCCGCGGCTATCAACATCGTCCACCGCCAACTCTCGGGAGTCACGCCGAAGCCCGGGCGCGTGGCCAGCGTGTTCATCAGAAACAAGCCGATGTTCGCGGCGACTCCCATCACACCCGAGACCATCGACCGCGACATGCCCCCCCACGCTTCGCTCAACAGCGCGACGCCGTTGGGCCACATGCCGCCGACGCCGAGACATGCCAAGAACCACGCCCCCAACAACTGCACGGGCGTTTGCGCATGGTAAGCCGCGCCGGCCATCGCGGAGTAACAAACGATGCTCGCCGCCATGCCGCGGGCACGCCCGAAACGATCGCCGACCCAGCCGAACAGCAATCCCCCGGCCGCCGCGCCGAACAAGAACGCGCACATGAACCGCGCGAACCATTGCCCGACGAGCGTCCGCCAGGCATCGAGCTGCTTTCGCTCCGGCGAAAGTTCGCCGGATGAGGAAGCCGGATTCGCCTTGCGATCGGAACCGAACTGCTTGTTGAACTGCGCGAACTGCTGGGCATCGAGTTCCCCTGCGCGATCGAGCAAGTCGATCATCGCCGCGCGGCCGACGAGTTGCGTCACCGCCATGTCGACGCCCGCCCCGAGCCAACCGACGAGCGCGACGATCAACACCAACCACCGCCCGAGCGGCGTGTTTGCGGCGGGCGTCGATTGATTGGCGGCGTGCGACATCGTTTGTTTCCTCAAGCGACGAGACTACTTCGCGTCGAGCGCCGTGCGGAGTTCGCCGATCCCTTCCTTCAACTTGCCGCTAAAGGCCGAGAGATCACTGCTGTGCATCACCAAGTTCCCGCCGGCCTTGGCCCACTTGATGTGCGACTCGTTATCGAGCCACCAATGAATGCCGGCCCCGATGCCGTGCTCCCGCGCGATTTTGAAAATCGTGCGGGTCGCTTCGTCAAACTTCGGGTGATGATACTGCTCCGGTATGCCGAGGCTACACGTTAAGTCGTGCGAACCGATCAGCACCGCATCCAAGCCGGGCACGGAGCAGATCTCGTGTAGGTTCTCGATTGCGGGGACGCTTTCGATGTTGGCGATCAGAATCTTGTCGCCGTTCCGCTTCTCCAAGTAGTCGCGCAGTTCCGGTTCCAACGAACTCGGATCACGTAGCGCCGCATCGAGCCGCGCCCCTTTCAGCGGTTGATACTTCACCGCCCCAACGAGCGCGCGGACCTGATCGGCTGTTTCGACGTACGGGCCGATCACGCCGCCGGCCCCGCCGTCGAGCACCTTGCTCGCTTCATACGCATCGTTGCACGGCACCCGCACGACCGGCGGAATGCCCAGGGCCGCGTACGTCTTGCACATGTGCGACAGAATGAAGCGGTCCTGCGGAATGTGCTCGGTATCCAAAAATACAAAATCGATGCCGATGTTCTTCACGAACTGCGGCCAATACGGCGAAGGAGAAGTAATCGACGTCGAGTAAACAGGCTTGCCCGCATGTAACGCGGCAATGATTTCGCGACCGGTCAGCAAGCGACGTTCTTCGTTCTTCAATTTTTCGTTGGGCATAGGGAACGGTGATTATTGGAGCTTGGGGAGAATGTCTTGTTTCAAAATGTTCGCACGGTCACGGCCTTACCCGTCCGGCTCGATTCCAACGCCGCTTCGACCGTGCAAAAAATCGCGTGCGAAGCGCGGGCGTCGAGCATCGTCGGGCCGCCGCTGTCGATTGCTTGCGCGAAATTATCGGCCAGGATGAAATCGTTCTCGGCCGCGATCCGTCGTTGCCGCGACTCGCGCTCCGGCTGGCCGCGATAGTACACGCCGACGTCGGGCTTCCCTTCTGCAATGACCAGCGCCCCGGCGTCGCCGAGCAGATGCAGCTTGATCTCGCCGCCGCTCGGATGGCTGGCCGCACCGATCCGCCCGACGGCGATCGTCGCCGTCAGCCCGCCGTCGAGTTCCAAACTTACGGCCGCCAGATCGTCGACCTGATGATCGACGTACAACTGATGAAAGGCCGACGCGGTTTGGGCATACACCCGCCGCACCTCGGCCCCGGTCAGCATTCGCAAATAGGCGAGCGGATAAATCCCTTCGATCATCAACTCGCCCATCGGCTTCGAACCGAGTCCGCCGTCGGAACCGTCGACGTGCGCGGCGATCTGATGTTCCAGCCAACCGCATTGTTGCTCGTCGGTCTTGCGGGCCCCACGCGGCGGCCCAGCGTCTTTGGCGAAGTAGAAGTCGATATGCACCGACCGCGGCCGACCGATCCGACCCGCGGCGACCTCGGCCTGCGCATGCTGCACGGCCGGCAAGCCGTTGCGATTCCACATCATGAACCGCACGCCTGACTTTTCGATCTCGCTTAGCAAACGATCGGCCTCGGCCCGCGACGGCGTCAGCGGCTTGTCTTGCACCACGTGCAGGCCGAGCTTCGCCGATCGGACGCTCAGATCGACATGCCGCTCTGCCTCGGGACTGACGATCGCGACGTCGACGTGGAATTCCTTCAGAGCCCGTTCAACGTCGCGGACGTATGGGATCTTGAACTCATCGGCGAACTTTTGGTTCCGCTGATGAATCCAATCGGGCACCCCGGGATCGTCGGCCACGACGACCAATTCAAACCGCGGATGGGCCGCCATCCCGCGCGCGACGTAATCGTGCTTTACGACGCTCAAGGCCGCGCAACGAAATTTTTTAAGCGAAGTCGTCATCGCACCGCCTCCGCCGGTTCCAAAGTCACTGGCTCGTGCGTCTTCAAAGACTTTTGCAACGCGGCTACGACGTCGAGCGTGTGCAGCGCGTCGGTCACGGTCGAAGAGAAGTCGCGCTGCTCGGCAATCGCGGACGCGAAATCATCGAGCATCGCCGCCAAGTGTCGCACTCCTTCGCCGACAGTCAAGCCGGTCGGACCGTCGCCGCCGACGTAGGCGAGTTGCGTGTTCGTGTGATCGTCGACCTGCGCCGAGCCGCGCGAGCCGATCAACGATAGCGAGCGATAGCCAGTGAGCGTCGTCCCTTGCAGGGCGTCGCAGTAGTCGATCGTCGCCATGCCGGGACCGAAGCAGAGTTGCACTTGTACCGCATTCAACCCGGCAGGCTGCATGGCAAACACCGAACGGACTGGCCGGCCATAGAACCACGCCGCCTGTTCGATTTCGCCTACGAGCGAACCGGACAAACCGAGCGGAGCCGGCGCGATGTGGTTTTCCCAGCGATGGCTGCGCAACAGCTCCAGCGAACCGAGCGGGCCGTCGATTTGCTTCCGCAGCAACTGCCGCGAGGCCAAGAACCGATCGGGATTGAACAGGGCGAAGAGCAGACTGCGTTGCTTGGCGGCGCGCTGCAGCGAATCGAGTTCCACGCGCGGCAAACAAGGCTCGGCCGCAACAAGCACGTGCCGACCCGCCTCCAGCGCCGCGCGGATCGCCGGCGGCTTCGTGAGCAACGCTCCGTCGAACACCTCCGCGTGGGCCTCGCCCGCCGCGGCGACGAGTCGCGATTGGTGCAGCCGCCGGGCCGCATCGCGCCAGGGAGCTTCGTCGGCGGTGTGAACGAAAAACGACGTCATGACTCAATGCTCGATGACGGCTTGCGAGGGCGAATGAGAAGCGAATGATACCCGTCGGCCGGGCTGCGAGCGAGTGACGAGCAGTGAATATCAAATTCCTATGTCAGAAGCAGGTTGACGGAGGCGGCACGGCGTCGGCCGGCTTGGTATCTTAAGGGGCGGATTACCGAATCGTTCGTTCGCCCAACATCTGCTCGAGGTGTGTGATGACTTGGTTGTCTCCCTGCTGGTCGCGTCGATTTGCTTCGTGCGTGCTGCTCGTCGCCCTGGCAACGGCGGCGTCTTTTGTGCGACCGGTTCGCGCCGAGCCTCCGACTCCGGAACTGGTTCGAGCGACGGTCGACGCCAACGGCGGCGAGGCGAAAATCTTGCGGCTGTTTCGGATGAAGGAACTCCTCGTCCTCGGCGCCGATCCCGACAAGAAAGGTTCGCCCCGGACGACGATCGTCGAGCCGCCGCTGCACTGGTGGCAAGGGACCAAGGATCGCGTCGTCGTCGAGAAGGAGCCCGCGATCTTTTTGATTTGGGCGTGGACTCTCGGCGCCCTCGTCGACGAAAAATCGAAACTCGAAGCGCTCCCTGAGACGATGGTCGAAGGCCGCAAGGCGTACGGCATTCGGATTTCCGAAACGATCACGCCGCCCCTCGATCTGTACTTTGACCAAG
The DNA here is from genome assembly GCA_945877965.1 of Planctomicrobium piriforme. GTDB lineage: Bacteria > Planctomycetota > Planctomycetia > Pirellulales > PNKZ01 > CAMCTH01. The sequence continues at coordinate 6,071 of CAMCTH010000296.1, forward strand.
AGACGAAACGGCCGGTCTGCATCGACTGGCGGGCCGACCGACACGTGTTCAGCGATTGGCGGCAACTCGACGGCCTGTGGTATCCGGCCCGCTGCGTCGGGTATAAGCTGAAAGAAAATCGCCGCTGG
>CAMCTH010000297.1 GCA_945877965.1 Planctomicrobium piriforme
CGCCGTCACGGAGCGGGTCAACTCGGCCCTCAATCAGGTCCGCGGCATGCTCGTCGACGGCGATCCCGAAGCGGTGACCGACTACGCGAAGCTGCTGGAAATGGCCCGCAACGACCCCGACGAGGCGGTCCGTCGCGAGTGCCGGCGGGCCGCGACGGCGATCGAACGGAGCGGTCGGCTTGGCCTGCGGTTCGAAATGTTACAATGGCAGCGAGTGCGGGCCGACGTCCGCCGCGAGACGTTGCGACGATTGATTTTGGAGGATGCGACATGAGCGGCCGACGGTTTGTTGCAGCGATGATCACGACGGCGGCGCTACTCGCAGTCGGCTGCAGCGGCAAAGAAAAAGCGGCGGGGACCGTCGGCTCGGCCGGGCCGTCGCTCGATTCGCCTCAGGCCGAAGAACGGGCCGCCGCCGCCCGCGAAGCCGCCAAGAAATACGGAGCCGAACCATGATTTTCCGCCGCCGCTTCTGTTTTGCAAAGCTGCTCGTCGTCGCGATGTTGATTTGCCTCGACTCGACGACGCCGGCGCGCGCCGACGTCACGACTGCCGCCGTGCGTGAGACGACCGAGTTTGTGATGAAGAAATTCAGCAAGGAAGCGGTCGAGCAGGGGGCTGAATCGTTGGCCAAGCAGATCGAAGTGCAGGCGATGCGTCACGGCGACGACGCTTTGAAGGCGGTCAAGAACGTCGGCCCCAAAGCGTTGAAGGCGGCCCAAGAAGCCGGCGAGAACGGCGGCACGGCTCTGCGGGCGATGGCCCGCTTTGGCGACGACGGTTTGGAATGGGTCGCCAAACGGCCGCAAGGTTTGGAACTCGCGGCGAAGTACGGCGACGATGCGGCCGCGGCCCTGGTGAAGCATCGAGGCGTGGCCGAACCGGTGATCGCGCAGTTCGGCGAATCGAGTATCAAAGCCCTCAACGCCGTCGCGCCGCAAGAAGGTCGCCGACTCGCGATCATGGCGGCCGACGGGGAGTTGGCCAAGATCGGTCGGACGCCCGAGCTGCTCGACGTCGTCGCGAAGTACGGCAATCGCGGGGCCGACTTTGTGTGGAATCACAAGGGTGCGCTCGCCGTCGGCGCGGGGCTGACCGCCTTCTTGGTGAACCCGGAGCCATTCATCGACGGGACGAACGACTTGGCCAAGATCGTCGGCGAGAACGCGGTGAAGCCGCTCGTCTCCATGCCCGGGCAAGTGGCGACCGAAGCGGCCAAGCGACTCGACTGGACGCTCTTCGCCATCGTCGCCATCATGGCTCTGGCGATCGTCTCGGTCTGGCGTTCCTATCTGCGACACCGCGCGGAACTCCGTCGGACGGCCGCCAAGTAGCAACTTCCGGCGCGATCGCTTCGCGCCATTCTCATCTATTTCCCACGACGAAATCGAAAGCAAGACCATGGCCGACGCACTCACCCTCGACGGCGCCGTCGAGCGACCGACGCAACTCACGTTCGCCGACCTAGTGCGCTTGCCCGAAGAGTATCAGGTTCGCGACGTGAGTCGGCTCGATCCCAAACGGTCGGGCAACGCCGTTCGTCTGGAAGGTCTGCTGGCCGCGGCAGGCGTGCAGTCGACGGCGCGTTGGCTCACGCTCCACGCGACGGCCGACGACTTTCATGCCAGCATCCCGCTCGAGGCCGTCCGCGAGCGGGCGATCGTGCTCTACAAAATCGCCGACGGTCCGCTCCCCGCGAAGGCCGGCGGTCCGTTCCGCTTTTTCATTCCCGACTCGGCGTCCTGCAAGACGGCCGAGGTCGACGAATGTGCGAACGTCAAATTCGTCGATCGGATCGAACTCTCGATCGAACGTGGACACGACAATCGCCCACTCGAAGAACGCGAACATGCGGCGCTGCACGCGAAGCAGTCGCACGGGCAATAAGTGGGGTGACTACGTCGGACTGTCGCGGGTTTGCAACTCGCGTACGTCCGATCGTAGCGGTCGTAACGATCGGCCCTACTCACCGCGCATCCGGGGGTCTTTTCCTCACAGTGAGCGAGATCGCGCACTAGAGTTGTATGGTTTTCTCTCCGACTAGTTGCGACGAGTACGTTTCGTGAGTTTGCGGACGACGCCCGACATTTCGAATTCCGTCGCGATGATCGATCGCTGGCAATCGTTGATTGCGCGCGTCGAGAACGAACGGACGATCGCCGAGACGCAGGCCGTCGCCCCCGCCGCGCGTTCCGATTCGCCGAAGATCGTGGTGATCGACGACGAACCGCAAAACGCTCGCGAGATCGCACAACATCTGACGTCGGTCGGCATCACGCAATTCGCCTGGACGAGCGAGCCGACGTCGGCGCTGGAATTCATCCAGGCCGAGCGGCCCGACGTGCTGCTGCTCGATCTGCAAATGCCCGGGCAAGACGGCATTTCGCTGCTGCAACAAATCCGCGCTGATGAACGACTTTCGCACGTGCCGACAATCGTCCTCACGTCGCGCAAAGATCGTCAGCTCGAACATCAAGCGCTGGAACTCGGGGCCCTCGACTTTCTGCGCAAGCCGGTCGATCCGATCGAGTTGATCCCGCGCGTTCGCAATGCGTGGTCGGTGAAGTCGTATCAAGATCGACTCGAGCGGCAGGCGAACGACCTTGATCGCTTGGTCCGCGAACGGACTGCCGAGTTGGCGCTCTCACGATTGGAACTGATTCACTGTCTGGGCCGAGCCGCTGAGTATCGCGACAACGAGACCGGCCGGCACGTCGTGCGGGTCGGACGTTACGTCGGCGTCTTGGCGCGCGAATTGAACCTCGATCCGCGGGTCGTCGAACTCATGGAGTTGGCGGCGCCGCTGCACGACGTCGGCAAGATCGGCATCCCGGACGCGATCCTACGCAAGCCGGGCTCACTGGCCGTCGACGAGTTCCGGATCATGCAATCGCACTGCGATCTCGGGCTGCGGATTTTCAACGACGCTTCCGAAGGTTCGCTCAACGACCTGGTCGAGCATCCGCAGCTCGGCGGGAGTTTCATCTCCGAATACGTTTCGCCCGTGCTGCGGATGGCGTCGAGAGCATTGCCGTGACGCATCACGAGCGCTGGGACGGGGCAGGCTATCCGAAGGGATTGAAGGGGACCGAGATTCCGATCGAGGGACGCATCACGGCTGTGGCCGACGTCTTCGACGCCCTGAGCACTGCACGCGCCTACAAGCCGGCGTTTCCGCTCGATAAATGCCTCGGCATCTTACGCGACAGCCGCGGCTCGCACTTCGATCCCGACATCGTCGACGCGTTCTTCGCGCGGCTCGACGACATGATCGCGATCTTCCGCGAATACGGCGACGCCGACGAGCACAATGCCGTCGATTGGAATCGATTGCACTAGACGACTTAGCTCGTCAGCCGTTTGAACGTCGAATGGCGTTCCGCAACGTTGCCGAATTTTTCTACGAATAAGACTTCGTCTGTGCCAATAGACAGACTCTCTAAACAGTCAACGGTTGTTTGATAGTCGACTTGATAGTCACCAATCGTACCTGACAACATCAGGGTGCATCCGCTCATCGCAATCATGACGAGTTCAAGCCTCATGACGAACGACGAGCGTGTTGTGAAATGTCGATCTAGATTGCCCGGCGACCGCGTGATCTGTTCGACAATCTCCACTTGCGCGCCATACCAACTTTGAAGGCGCTCGATGAGTGGGTCGATTTGTGGAATCAGATCGCGGTTCATGTCTAACCGTGAATCACGATGGTCTTCAACTCCGTCATCTCTTGCACGGCGTACTTCGGGCCTTCTTTGCCGAAGCCGCTGTCTTTTAGACCGCCGTACGGCATCAGGTCGGCCCGCCACTGCGTCCCCCAGTTGATGTGGATGTTTCCCGCATCGACTTGGCGAGCGAACTTCATGGCATGATCAATGTTCTGGGTGAAGATCGCAGCGCTCAGGCCGTAGCGCGTGGCGTTGGCAACGGCGATCGCTTCGTCGATCGATTCGACGCGCGACACGCCGACGGCGGGGCCGAACAGCTCGTCGCAGCTGATCTTCATCGAGGCCTTCACGTCGGCGACGACGGCCGGCTCGACGATTGCGCCGCGGCGTTTGCCCCCTGCCAGAACTTTCGCGCCGCCGGCGGCCGCTTCTTGGATCCATTGCTCGACGCGGACGGCGTCGGCTTCGCGAACCATCGGACCGACCTGCGTTTGCGGATCGAGCTGATCGCCGGTCCGCAGCGCTTTCACTTTCGGCACGAGCGCGGCCAGCACGTCGTCGTACGCTTTGCCGACGCCGAGAATCCGTTGCGTCGAGATGCAAGTCTGTCCGGCATTACCGTAACCGGTGCCGACGACCGTCGCCGCGACTTTCTCCGGATCGGCGTCGGGCAGGACGATGAGCGCGGCATTCGAGCCGAGTTCCATCGTCACGCGCTTGATGCCGGCGACGCTGCACAAGTGCTCGCCGACGTCGCGACTGCCGGTGAACGACACCTTACGGACGCGCGGATCGCGGACGATCGCTTCGCCGACGACCGAGCCGGGCCCGGTGACGCAGGCGATGCCGTCGCGCGGCAGACCCGCTTCGAGCAGAATCTCGACCAGTTTCAACGCCGACAGTGGCGTGTCGCCGGCCGGCTTGATGATGCACGAGTTCCCCGCCGCCAAGGCCGGACCGACTTTATGCGCCACGAGATTGATCGGAAAATTGAACGGCGTGACGGCCGCGACGACGCCGCACGGAACCCGCAGGGTGAAGCCGAGCTTGCCCGCGCCGATCGACGCGCCGTCGAGCGGCAGCACTTCGCCGCCGAGCCGCTTCGCCTCTTCGCCCGAGAGTTCGATCGTCTCGCGAGCGCGCTGCACTTCGACCTTCGCCTCGGCGAGCGTTTTCCCTTCCTCGCGGCTCAGCGTGCGCGCGAGATCGTCGATCCGTTCGCCGATCAGCTTGGCCGCGCGCGAGAGAATCTCGAAGCGTTGATAGCCGGAGAGGGCCGCCATCGTCTTGGCCCCGGCGACGATGCCGGTCAGCGCCGTCGCAACGTCTTCCGCCGATGCGGAGGGGACCGTGTCGACGACCGAACCGTCGAACGGGTTTTTGACTTCGATCTTCTTCGCAGAGTCGCGCCACTCGCCGGCAAAAAACATTTTCATCGGACAAATCTCCAAGCGGATTAAGGGCCTGCATTATCCGCGTTTATTCGCCTGCGTAAATCCACCCTGCCGCGCAGGCCGCTCGATTCGATATACTTCGACCCATGAAGACCGCCCCGCAACGGATCGTTTCGCTCCTCTCGAGCGCCACCGAAATTTTGTACGGCCTCGGCCTGGGTGAAAAAGTTCTGGCTGTCAGCCACGAATGCGACTTCCCGCCCGACGTGACCGGCAAGCCGCGCGCCACGTTCAGCCGGATCGATTCGACCGCGACGAGCGCGGCGATCGACGTGCAAGTGCGCGAACTGATGGCGGCGGGCAAACCGTTGTACGAAGTCGACGCCGAACTGCTGTTGCGATTACGGCCCGACCTGATCGTGACGCAGGCCCAATGCGACGTCTGTGCGGTTCGCTTCGCCGATGTGGTCGACTTGGTCGAGCGCGAGCCGACGCTCCGCGGCACGCCGGTCTTTTCGTTGAACCCGCAACGGCTGAGCGACGTCCTCGACGACGTCGCTCGATTGGGCGAGGCAACGCAACGCCGCGACGAGGCGACGCGGTATCTTGCCGAACTGCGTGCGCGGATCGACGCCGTTCGCGCGCGGACCGGGACGTTGCCGCCGGAACGACGTCGGCGGGCGGCATGCATTGAGTGGATTGAGCCGCCGATGATGGCGGGAAACTGGACTCCCGATCTGGTCGAACTCGCAGGGGGGACGCAGCCATTTTGCGTCGCGGGGCGGCACAGTATCTACACGCCGTGGGACGACGTCGTCCGGTTCGATCCCGAGGTGATCGTCGTCATGCCGTGCGGTTTCGACTTGGAGCGGACACTCGTCGAAGCGGCGCGGCTGCGCGAGTTTCCGCACTGGCAAGAACTGCGGGCCGTGCGCGACGGGCGCGTTTACGCCGTCGACGGCAATGCCCTCTTCAATCGCTCGGGCCCGCGGTTGATCGAGAGCTTGGAACTGCTCGCGAAGTTAGTGCATCCGGAGTTGCACGGCATTGCGAGCGATTGCCCGGGTGAAGCGCCGTGGTGGCGGAAGATTTGAGCGAGACGATGAGCGCGGTGCGAGCGACCG
>CAMCTH010000298.1 GCA_945877965.1 Planctomicrobium piriforme
GCCACCCCACGTATGGGTGACTGCGATATGCCCGTTCTTGAATGAGGACAACGCGTTACGGCAATAAGGGTCTGAAGCAGAATCGCTTGGTGCTATTTCCGGCCAGCCCCCCTTTTTGGATTGGGTGGCGAGAACCCACGCACAAAACTCCCAAATGTTGTGACGCGCAGCAGCGCGGCGAATCGCGGCTCACCATCAATCCAAACGGCGAATTGAATCGCGCGGTCGTGCTGGGCGATTCGTTTTTTTGGGCCCTCGAGCCCTTTGTCAGCGAGCATTGGCAGCGCGTCCGTTACGCCTGGGGAGCCGACTTCCCCAGCGAATTGATCGAGCAAGAACGGCCGGAACTCGTCGTGCAAGAAATGGTCGAACGGCGCCTGATGATCTACGACCCGACAAGCTCGCATGTCGGGAACGGCTCGGCGGGATGCTCCGCTATTACTACCGCACTGCGGCTTGAAGGGCGGACTCCTGAGCGGCCGGCTCCAACGGCGGCTTGCGGCCTGGGTCGGCCGTTGTCAACAACGCGAGATCGAACGGCTGTACGCGGAACGGGTCCAGCGGAAGGCCGCAGTGCTTCGGAGCAACGGGGGTAGACCGATTCGACTCTCGCCGGATCAACATCGGCGGTAAAATGAGCTCCGCCAAAAGATCGATCCCGAAGTGCTCCGACGCATCGACCTGCTCGCCGACGCAGAATAGCGTCCTCATGGAAACCGAAGTCACCAATTGCACGGGATTTACACGTCGGCTCGATATTTTGACCATACGGGGTTACGACCCAAAACCGACGGCACGAAGATCGGTGGACTAACGCAGCGAGTAAGGACCTACGTCATGTCAACGACGGGTTCTCGAAGTACCGATGGCTCGATGAAATTGAAGTTAGCGCTGCGGACCGGACGCGTACTCATTCTTGCGCGGCGCGGCGGCGGAGTTCGAGGCGGCGAATCTTGCCGCTGATCGTCTTCGGCAAGTGATCGACGAACTCGATTTCTCGGGGGTACTTGTAGGGGGCCATCACGCGCTTGACATGTTCCTGCAATTCGGATTTCAAAGCGTCGCTCCCCTGGCAGCCGACGGCCAGGACGACGTAGGCCTTGACGATTTCGCCGCGAATCGGATCCGGCTTGCCGACCACCGCCGTCTCCACCACTGCGGCATGCTCGATCAAGGCGCTCTCCACTTCGAACGGGCCGATGCGGTACGGGGAACTCGTGATGACGTCATCGGCGCGGCCGACGAACCAAACATAACCGTCCGTGTCGGTGTAGGCGCAATCTCCGGTGACGTACCAACCGTCGTGAAACGAGCCGGCGGTGGCCTGCGGATTCCGCCAATACTCCTGAAACAAGCCGAGTGGCCGATTCGGTTCGACTCGCACGGCCAGCGCGCCGGTTTGTCCCGACGGAAGGCGATTTCCTGCTTCGTTGATCACCGCCAGATCAATTCCCGGAGTGGGGAGACCCATTGAACCGGCCCGCACCTCGATGCCTGGAAAATTAGCACAGAGCACGACCGATTCGGTCTGCCCGTAGCCGTCGCGGATAGTGTGACCCGTGGAGCGTTGCCAGACGGATATCACCTCGGGATTTAACGGTTCTCCCGCGGCCACGCACTGCCGCAGGGTTGCCGGACGAAAACCGTTCAGGTCGAGTTGCACAAGATAACGGTAAACGGTCGGGGCCGCGCACAATGACGTAATCGGAAACTCGGTGAGGTATTTCAGAACCTCGTCGGGTTGAAACTTGGCCTTGCTGTACTGCACGAAGATGGTCGCGCCGCACAGCCATGGGCCGAACAAACTCGACCAAGCGGCCTTGGCCCAGCCGGTGTCGGAGATATTCCAGTGCAGGTCGTCCTCGCCGAGATCGAGCCACAATCGTCCCGTCGCGGCATGCCCTAAGCCATAACTCGCCTGCGTGTGCAGGACCATCTTCGGCATGCCGGTCGTGCCCGAGGTAAAAAAAATCAGCGCCGGGTCCGTGCTGCGTGTCAGCGGCTGATCGGGAGGGGCCGCGGCGGTCGACGCGAGATCTTCGTAAGCATGCCAGCCCGCGCGGCAGTCGTTCGACACCAGGACGCGGTGACGGAGCGTCGGCAACGGCTCCGTGATCGAATCAATCTTGTCCGCGCCGTCGTCGTCGGTGATGACGGCGACCGCATCGGAAGTCGTCAGCCGGTATTTCAGATCGCGAGCGGTTAAGAGCGCCGTCCCCGGCATGGCGACCAGGCCGCCTTTGAGCAGGCCCACCATCGACTCCCACCAAGGGACGATGCGCGGCAGCAGCACGAGGATGCGATCGCCCGGTTGCAGGCCCAGGTGCGCCAATGCCTGCGCCACCGCACTCGAACGGGCCGAGATTTCGGCCCAGGTCACTTGGTGCTCTGTGTCGGCGCCCACCCACCACAAGGCCACGCGATCGGGAGTGGTCGCGGCACGCTGGTCGACGACGTCGCGGCCGAAATTGAAAAACTCCGGGCACTCCCAACGAAAGGTTTGCCGCAGACGATCGTAGTCGGCCCGATTGGTAATGCGGTCTAACATGGGCGGCTCCGAACCGGGTAATTCTTGCAGTTGACGACCTGGACGATCAGCGTGCGTCACGTTGCGAACGTTGCGGGACGCCTTGCAGCGTGTCCCACAACTCTTGTAGTCCTGCCCGCTTCGCAGCGCTGACTTTGAGCACCGGCACCGCGCGCGAACCGGGTAAGTTCAACAGTTCGTGAACCTGCGAAAAGGTCGCGTCGGCACCGGGCAGATCGGCCTTATGAACCACCACCACGTCGGCGACTTCGAGCAGCCCGGCTTTCTCCCATTGCAGCTCATCGCCCGTCTCCGGCTGCAGCAATACGACCAACGCATCGGCCAGTCCGTAGACCGCCGTGTCTCCTTGTCCGGCGCCGACCGTTTCGAGAATCACCGTCTGGAAGCCAAAGAGCTGCAGGAGCTCCATCATGACGTCGAGATGCTCGGCGATTCCCTGCTGGCCTGCGCGAGCGGGAAGACTGCGAATGAACAAGCCCATGTCCTCGGCAGGCTTCGAGATTCGCACGCGGTCGCCCAACAGCGCGCCACCGGTCAGCGGGCTCTCGGGATCGCAGCACAACACGGCCACCGTTTGTCCCAGGCTGCGCAAGAACTCCACCAGGCGGCCGATCAAGCTGCTCTTCCCCACGCCGCCGCTGCCGCTCAGGGCGACGGTGCGACTCGTTCGCGGACCGCCGTTGTTTACCGACGCCCGTGTTTCTCGCAGTACTGCCTCGGGCAATTCGCCCCGTGCCGCCAGAGTTAACAGCCGCGACAGCGCCCGTCTGTCTTTCTGCACAAAGCGCTGCACCAGATCGGCCGGTTCGGCGGACTTGGCGCTTGTGCGCAGGAAGTCGACGATCTGGGGAACGGAGGTTCCCGGGCCGAAGATCCCTTTCACGCCCAACTCGGTTAGCTTGGTCGCATCGTCATTCGGAATGATTCCGCCGATGATGACTCCCACGTTATCGAGTCCCCGCGTCCGCAATAGTTCCAGCACGCGCGGCACGAGCGTCATGTGGGCGCCGCTGAGCAGGCTGATTCCCAGCCAGCCGGCATCTTCGTCGAGCGCGGCCTGCACGACGGCCTCGGGCGATTGCCAAATTCCGGCGTAGATGACGTGGAATCCCGCGTCACGCAGGCCCCGCGCCACGATCCGAATGCCGCGGTCGTGACCGTCGAGGCCGATTTTTGAAAGCACGATTCGCGGGGCGATTCCTGGCGGCGTCATCATCCACTTTCTCCACCCGGCGCATAACGTCCGAAGACATCGGCCAGTGCGTCCATAATTTCTCCCACCGTCGCGCGGGCCCGAGCTGCTTGTAGCAAAGCGGGTAGCACATTGCGATTCTCCGCCGCAACGCGCCTCAACTCATCGAGGACCGCCTGCCAGTCGGTTGCGTTGCGACGCTCTCTCAAGCTCTGGAGTTTCTCGACCTGCTCCTGCTCCACGGTGGGGTCGACTTCGTGAAGGTCGCATGGCTTTTCCTCAGACTCCTCGAACGCATTCATCCCGACGACGATTTTCTGCCGAGTGTCGACGGCTTGCTGCCAGGCGAATGCCGACTCGGCAATCTCGCGACGGAAGAAGCCGGTCTCGATGGCTCGGATCATCCCCCCGCGCGATTGGATCTTTTCAAAGTACGCTTCCGCTTCGCGACGCATCTGTTCGGTCAGCGTTTCGACGAAGTAGCTCCCACCCAGCGGATCGACCGTGTTAGGAACTCCCGTTTCATAGGCCAACACTTGCTGCGTCCGCACCGCCAAGGTCACGGCATGCTCCGACGGAAGCGACAGCGTTTCGTCCATGCTGTTGGTATGCAGAGACTGACAACCTCCCAGGACGGCGGCCAACGCCTGATAGGCAACGCGCATGAGATTGACTTCGGGCTGCCGATCTTGGAGCGAACAGCCGGCGGTTTGCGCGTGAAATCGCAGTTTCAGCGACGATTCCTCGCGGGCTCCGTAACGGTTTCGCATCAGATCGGCCCACAAGCTACGGGCGGCCCGATACTTGGCGATTTCTTCAAACAGGTCGTTGTGGGCGTTGAAAAAGAAACTAAGTCGGGGCGCAAAACTGTCTACCGGCAGGCCCCGAGCGAGGCACTGCTCGACGTAGTGCATCCCATCGGCCAGCGTCATCGCGAGTTCTTGAACGGCCGTCGAACCGGCTTCGCGAATGTGGTAGCCGCTGATCGATACCGTGTTCCACTGCGGCACATGCTCCGTGCAGAACTCGATCAGATCGACGACCAGCCGCACCGACGGCTCCGGAGGAAAAACGAATTCGTTCTGCGCGTGAAACTCTTTCAGGATGTCGTTCTGAATCGTGCCGCGGAGCTTCCGCCAGTCGAAGCCCGACTCCTCGGCATGCACGAGGAAGAAGGCCATGATGACGATGGCTGGAGAGTTGATGGTCATCGAGACGGAAATCTTCTCCAGATCGATTCCCTGGAACAACTCGCGGATATCGTCGACGGTATCGACGGCCACTCCGAGCCGGCCGACTTCGCCCAAGGCTCGCGGGCTGTCGCTGTCCAATCCCATCAGGGTGGGCAGATCGAAGGCGGTACTCAGTCCGGTCTGTCCCTGCTTGAGTAGAAAATGGAAACGCTCATTCGTCTGCTTGGGTGTGCCGAAACCGGCAAACTGCCGCACCGTCCACAACCGCCCACGATACATGGTCGGATGAATGCCGCGGGTGAACGGATAACAACCAGGTTCGCCTAGCTGAGTTTCTCGACGACCATCGAGCGGTTCCAGATTGCACTCGGTGTACAGCGGATCGATCGGCACGCCGCTAACCGTGGTAGCCGGTTCGGCCCTGTCTGGAACGCTAGCCAGAGGCTGGGTTGTTTGTGCTGCAGAGCCGGGAGCTGCCATCGATATCGCTTTCGTCCGAGAAAAACACGAGACGGGATGGGCTGTCTTGAACCTGTCGGTCAACCTTTCCTGTTTGGCCTGAGCTTGGAACCGATCCGGACTTGGAACGGTCACCATTTTAACAACGCGTCGCTCACCCCGCGTCTAACGCGGAATGAATTTCCAGCGTTTTCTTTAACCGGGATTCCCCAGATGGCCTGAGCCTGGAACCGATCCCAGCTCGTAACGGTCGCCATTTTAACAACGCGCGCCCCCCCCGCGTCTAGCGCGGAATGAATTTTCATCGTTTTCTCCGTCCTGATTCCGATTCCCTCGTTTCGACGACTGGATTTGAGACCGAAACTGTCGTTTTTCAGCCTTCCACACGAGCACCGCGCAGACCTTCCCCTGGGTCGAACCTGTTTTCGTCGTCATCCTGTTCCTAGACGGGCATTCCGCACACGAGAACCGGCGGCGGGATCGCCAACCGCGCGATCCGGTCGAGAATGGCCGCGAACAAGTTCCGCGTCACGGCCACCTCCGCCAGTTGGAACGTCACGTACTTCGAGTGCTTCGTCACCTTGGCTCCGATCTTGATCAGCTTGTCCCGCAGCGTCGTCAGCGACCAGTGCCGTACGGCTTTCGGCAGGGCCAATCGCCGCAGGAAGTTGCCCAGGTTGTAGGCTAACGCAAAGAGTTGCAACCGCGTCTGATTGTCCTTGAACTTGCGGCAGGAGAGCTTGGTCCACTGCACCGCGTTCTTGCCTTCCTTGATCCATTGCTC
>CAMCTH010000299.1 GCA_945877965.1 Planctomicrobium piriforme
CCGCTTCGCGCCGCGCTCAAACTCGAACCGTTCTACTTGCCTGCGATTCAACGACTGCTCAACCCCGGCACCGACGCCGAGTACGCCGTCGCGGCCCGCAAGGTGTTGCTCGACATGGTCGCCGCCGGAGATGCCCCAGCCGCGGCGTATCTGCTGCTCGGGACCGACGCCATGACGCGCGGCGATCAAGCCGAGGCGATCAAGTATCTGGAGCAAGCAGAACGCCTAACGCCGAACTCTCCGGCCGTGCTCAACAACCTGGCTTGGACGACCGCGTTCGGCGATAAGCCCGATCTCGCTCGGGCACTGCAACTCATCGATGCCGCCCTTGTCCGCGCGCCGGGGAACGTGCAACTCCGCGACACCCGCGGGCGGATTCTCGCCAAGCTCGGTCGGTGGCAAGAAGCGCTGGTCGAACTCGAGGCCTGCCTCGAACACTTCGAAGGACAGGCCGATTTCCATCGCACGATCGCGGGCGTCTATCGTCGTCTCGAACTGTTCGAACTCGCCGAGCGGCACGATCGCTTCGCGGCCGAGAGCGAGAAGAAGGCCGCTGCCGAGCCGGCGAAAAATTAAATCGACCCGACGTCGGTGCCGCTTGTGCCGACCGTAGCGAAGAACGACGCCGCGTTCGGGGCGATTCAGGCTCCGCCGCCCGCCCGACCCTGGCACGGCCCCACGGCGTAAGGTATCGTCGAGCGTAACGGTTACAGCGAGTTTAGCATCCCCCGAGACGCCGTCATGACGCGCCCTAGCGCCTGGTTCGCGGTCTGCACTGCGACGTTCCGTGCATTGTCTATTTGCACCGCAGCGATCTTCGTTCTCTCGTCGACTTCCGTCTCGGCCGCCGAACCGAGCACCGTGCCGGTCGAAGGCCTGCATCGGAACACGCCGAACTTTCATGCGCTCGTCGGGGCGAAGATCGTCACGGCGCCGGGCCAGACCATCGAGAAGGGAACGATCGTGCTCCGCGACGGACTCGTCGCGTCGGTCGGCCCCGACGTTCGCATCCCGGCCGGAGCCGTAGTGTGGGATCTTGCCGGCAAGACGATCTATCCCGGCTTCATCGACGCGTACGGCGAACAGGCTCTCGAAGGGGGCAAGTTGGCCGACGGCGCGTGGAACCCGCAGGTGCTGCCGCATCTTCGCACCGACGAGCAATACAAGCCCGACGCTGCAACGAACAAGAAACTCCGGACGCAAGGGTTCGTCGCCCGAATCGTCGCGCCGGCCGGCGGCATCGTCAAAGGAACGAGCGTGGCCGCGACGCTCGGCGAGGAGACGCCGTCGCTCGGCATCGTCCGCGCGCAGGCAAGTCTGCATCTGAAACTGATGCCGTCTAAGGGAGGCGGCGAACGTCTGTTCCCCGCCTCGCCAATGGGAGCGATGACTCTCGTCCGACAAACGTTTCTCGATGCCCGTTGGTACGCCCAAGCGTGGGAGACCTACGGCCGGGGCGGTAATCTGTTGCGTCCCGAAACGAACGAATCGCTCGCCGCCGTCAACGACGCGCTACAACAAAAACTACCGATCGTCATTGACGCGCCCGACGTCCTGTACTTCTTCCGGGCCGACGCCGTCGGGACCGAGTTCGATCTGCCGGTCGTCGTCCGCGGCTCCGGTGCCGAGTATCAACGTCTCGATGCCGTCAAGGCGACGGGACGGGCCGTCATCGTACCGCTCGACTTTCCGAGTCCGCCGAGCGTCAACTCCCCCGAGGCCGCTCTGACGGTCCCACTGCAACGTTTGATGCATTGGGACATCGCGCCGGAAAACCCGGGCCGACTCGCAAAGGCGGGCGTGAAAATTGCGCTGACGACGCACGGTCTGAAAGACGCCGGAGGCTTCGGGGCGGCGTTGCGAAAGGCGCTCGACCGCGGTTTGCAGCCCGATGCCGCGCTGACGGCGCTGACCGTCGCGCCGGCACAACTCTTCGGGCTCGCCGATCGGTTCGGATCGCTCGGCGTCGGGAAGTCAGCCTCGCTGGTCGTCGCCGACGGCGATCTCTTCCGCGATTCCAAAGCCAAGATTCTCGAAACGTGGGTCGAAGGAAAACGTTATCCCGGCCCTCCTCCGCCGCCGACCGACTTACGCGGCCGGTGGGAATTTGAAATCCCCAAGACCGCAGCGGCGCGCGAGAAAGTGACGCTCGTCCTTGAAGGCACCGCCGAGAAGCTGACCGGCAAACTGCTGCGAGGCAAGAAAGAAGCGCCGCTCAAAAACGTCGCCATCGACGGTGGCCAATGGAGCGCCGCCTTCAAGGGAGACACGGTCGACTGGAAAGGCGAAGCCCAACTGAGCGCCGTCATCCTCGTCGGCTCGGCCGAACAGTTGCGGCTCGACGGTCTGCTGATGATCGGCGACGGGACGCGGTTTGCGTTCCAGGCGCGACGTGTTGCCGAGAAGAAAGAGAGCGAAAGCAAGCCGATCGTCGAAGCCAAGGCGGTCGCCAAGGAAACGCCGGAGTCGAAGCCGAACGAAGTGAAGCCGGAAGAAAAGAAACCCGCCACGCCCGCCGTGCCGAAGACGGAGAAAGAAGCCGTCGATCTGAAACGCGAAGAGGCCAAGAAAGGCGACGTGCCGAAGGACGCTCCCAAGCCGGAAGCGGCTCCGAAGAAAGAGGGCGATCCGAAGAACGTCGAGTTGAAGAATGCCGACACGAAGCCGACGGAGCCTGCCAAGACGGAAGCAAAGCCGACGGAAACCAAGCTGGAACCGACCAAAGCACCGGACGACAAATCGACTGCGACAAAACCTGAAGAAAAGAAACCCGACGACGCCAAAGAGACGTCGAAGCCGAAGGCGGCCCTCTATCCGGTCAATTATCCGCTCGGCGACTTCGGGCTCGCGAAGCAGCCCGATCAACCGGCCGTGCTGGCGTTCACGAACGCCGTCGTCTGGACCTGCGGCGAGGCGGGCAAGCTCGAAGGGGGGATCGTCCTCGTCGAGGCCGGCAAGATCAAAGCGGTCGGCAAGAACGTGACGATCCCGCAGGGGGCGATCATTATCGACGCGAAGGGGAAGCACCTCACGCCCGGCATCATCGATTGCCACTCGCACATCGCGACCGACGGCGGCGTCAACGAAGCGACGCAATCGATCACGGCCGAAGTCCGGATCGGCGATTTCATCGACTCGCACGACATCAACTTGTACCGCCAGCTCGCCGGCGGTGTGACGACGGCCAACATCTTGCACGGCTCGGCCAACACGATCGGCGGGCAGAACCAGGTCCTCAAGTTCCGCTGGGGGGCGACGGCCGAGGAGATGAAATTCGCCGCGGCCCCGCAGGGGATCAAGTTCGCGCTGGGCGAGAATGTGAAACAAAGCAACTGGGGGGCGGGCTTCGGCTCGCGCTATCCGCAGTCGCGGATGGGGGTCGAGCAGTTGCTCCGCGATGCCTTCCGCGCAGCCGACGAGTATCGCCGTCGCTGGACCGACTATCGTCGCACGAAGCGAGGCCTGCCGCCTCGCGTCGACCTCGAACAAGAAGCGCTCGTCGAAGTGCTCGAAGGCAAACGGCTCATTCACTGCCACTCCTATCGCCAGGACGAGATCCTGTCGTTCCTCCGCGTCTGCGAAGAGTTCCATGTGCGCGTCGCCACGTTACAGCACATTCTCGAAGGGTACAAAGTGGCCGATGTGATCGCGAAGCACGGGGCCGGCGGGTCGAGCTTCTCCGATTGGTGGGCGTACAAGTTCGAAGTCTGGGATGCGATCCCGTACAACGGCGCGCTGATGCACGAGGCGGGCGTCGTCGTCTCGTTCAACTCCGACGATGCCGAACTCGCACGCCGGCTGAACCAAGAGGCCGGCAAAGCGGTGAAGTACGGCGGCGTCAGCCCGGAGGAAGCCCTGAAGTTCGTCACGCTCAATCCGGCCAAGCAACTCGGCATCGACCGCTACGTCGGGTCGATCGAGCCGGGTAAGGACGCCGACTTGGCCCTCTGGAGCACGTCGCCGTTGTCGTCGTACACACGGTGCGAGCAAGCATGGGTCGACGGTCGCAAATACTTTGATCGCGAAGAAGACGTGAAACGCCGCCGCGAGATGGAGGTCCGTCGAGCGGCGCTCGTGCAACGCGTGCTCGGGACGGGCGAAACCGGCACGACGGGCGATGAAAGCAAATCGCCGCTGTGGGACCGCGACGACGTCTACTGCGGCTGCCGCTCGCCCCATATTCGCTTCGGCGTCCGAAAGGAGGGAGAGTAACCCCCATGAGAACCATGAACATTTTTCGACGATTCGGTCTGTTGCTCGTCGTGTTCGGCTTCTTCGGCGTGAGTTCGTTCGCTTCGAACGTCCGCGCGAACGACGAGGTCCCCGGTGCGACGCAGGATCGACCGATCGCTTTGGTCGGCGGCACCATTCATCCGGTCGTCGGGGCCGACGTCGTCGGGGGGACGATCGTCTTTGAAAAAGGAAAAATCACGGCCGTCGGCCAGCAAGTGAAGTTGCCGCCGCGGACGATCGTCGTCGACGTTGCCGGCAAACATATTTATCCCGGGCGGTTCGAGGCCGACACGGAGATCGGCCTTGTCGAAGTGATGGCGGTCCGCGCGACCGTCGATTACGCCGAGACCGGTTCGATCAACCCCAACGTCCGCGCGCGAACGGCGTTCAACCCGGACAGCGAATGGATCCCAGTCACGCGGAGCAACGGCGTGTTGACGGCCGTCAGTGCGCCGCTCGGCGGATTGCTGAGCGGTCTTGGTTCCGTGATGAGCATGGACGGCTGGACATGGGAGAGCATGACGTTGCGCGGCGAGGCGGCGATGTACGTCAACTGGCCGCCGATGATGGATGTGCAGATCTCGCGGATGGACGAAATCGGCCCGATCGAACGGAGCCGCGCAAAGGTGATCGAACAACTGACGACGGTCTTCGCCGATGCACGCGCTTACGCGAAACTGAAAGCGGCACGAACGGCGCAGAACCAGCCCGCGCCGGATTTCGATGCCCGGTGGGAAGCGATGATTCCAGTGCTCGAACGGAAAACGCCGCTGTTCGTGCGGGCCGACGACTTGCGGCAGATTCAATCAGCCGTCGCCTTCGCACGGAAAGAGAACGTGAAGCTCGCGATCGTCGGCGGCTATCATGCTGCCGAGTGCGCCGAGTTGCTCAAGGGGGAAGACGTGCCGGTCATCATAAAGGGTGTGCAGCGACTGCCGCGGCATCGGGGCGATGCGTACGACGCGCCGTTCACGTTGCCCGCCAAGCTGCATGCTGCCGGCGTGAAGTTCTGCATCTCGTCGAGCGATCGGATGGCCAACATTCGCAACGTGCCGTATCACGCCGCCACGGCGGCCGCGTACGGCCTGCCGGTCGCCGAGGCGTTGAAGTCAGTAACGCTTTATCCCGCGCAGATTCTGGGTGTGGCCGATCGCATCGGCTCGCTGGAAAAAGGGAAGGACGCGACGCTGATCGTCACCACCGGCGATCCGCTGGAGATTGCGACGCACGTGACGAAGGCGTACATCGGGGGCCGCGAGGTCGATCTGAACGATCGGCACAAACGACTTTGGCACAAGTATCAAGAAAAATATCGACAACTCGACGCAACGAGCGACGCACAATAGGGCGAAGTTTGTTGTTCGCGACGGAATAAGTTCACGGAGGGAAGCAGTCATGTCGGAACCGTTTCGGTTTGCAGCGGCGATGTCGACGGAAGCGACGGCCGTGCGGGCCTTGCAAGAGTGCGGCGATGCGCTGACCGCGGCGCTCGACGGGCCGCCGGACCTGATCATCGCGTTCTATTCGCATCACTACGGCCCGGATATCGATACGATCCCGGCCCAGTTGCAAGAACGCTTCGGGCCGAAAGCGTTATTGGGCTGCACCGGCGAGTCGCTCGTCGGCAACGGCCGCGAGGTCGAGACTTCGCCGGCGTTGAGCTTGTGGGGAGCGCGATTGCCGGGCGTCGACGTCACGCCGCTGCGGTTGGGTTTCGCGAAGACGCCCGAGGGGCCTTCGATCACCGGCTTTCCCGACGCTTTGAGCAGCGAATGGCCTGCGGGTTCGGCGTTGTTGCTGCTCGGCGAGCCGTTTAGTTTTCCGGCCGATTGGCTCTTGGAACGAATGAATGAAGATCGTTCCGGCGTGCCGGTCATCGGCGGCATGGCGAGCGGCGCGCATGGGCCGGGACAGAATCGCGTCGCGCTT
>CAMCTH010000300.1 GCA_945877965.1 Planctomicrobium piriforme
TCTTCGCGCCATATGGTTCCAGCGACGGGGTGTTAAGCAGCGTCGCTTGCGAGAGCCACAACTCGATCGTGGTGCTCCCTTTGGCCGAGCGAATGAGCCCGATCGGTACCCCGGTTTCGGCGTAGACCTTTCGTGCGAAGTAAAAGCCGACGGCGCAGAATCGCGAGGCCGTCTGCGGCGTGCACGTCAGCCACTCCCCTGCGACGTCGTCCTGAATCTCATCGGCAAAATGCTCTTGCACGCCGAAGTGTCGAATCAAGGGGAACCGCGCGGCGGCCAGGTCTTGCTTGACCTCCGGCACGGCGAAGAAGTGGCCGGCCGAAATCGACATGTTCGATTGTCCGCTGCACAACCACACGTCTCCCACGACGACGTCTTTCAACGTGACGGTGTTCTTACCGCGAACGACGAACTCGCGCGACGTATCGTCGGTCCTTCGAGGAGGCAATTCGATGCGCCAGCGTCCGTCGCCGTTCGCCGCGGTGGTGGTCGTCTGTTCGGCAAACGAAACGGTCACGCTCTCACCCGGATCGGCCCAACCCCAAACGGCGATCGGCTTCTCACGCTGGAGAACCATGCCATCGCCGAAGATTTTCGGCAGACGAACGTCCGCGCACGCGGGATCGACCCTGGGTAGAACCAGGAAGAGTACCGCGAACACGCATCCCAGCGGTTTCGACATGGCGACCTACTTCTCACTCGCGGCCGATGGGACGGCATCCGGCTTGCGCCCCTGCTCGGTTGCGTGGCGCAGTTCGGCGGGCCATTCGAATCGGGGCAACTTGTCCCAGTCGACCGATGCCAAATGGATCGCGTCGGTCCGTTGCCGTGGAGTCGTGTAGCGCCAAGACTGTTCGCCGAACACTTCGGCCACGAGTTGGGCGAGAGCCGGATCGTACTGCTTCAGCGCATCGCGCGTGCGGATTTGGTTGTGCACCTTGTCGGGCGAACGATTGCAATCGAACCACGACTGCACACCCTCGGCCCAATACTCCTGTGGATTCGTCAACGCGTAGGCGTTTTTCCAAAGTCCCCGTTCCTTCGCTCGGTCGAATGCCGCACGCAGGCGGGCATCGAACGTCGGATCGGTTTTCGCCAATCCGATCTCGTGGATCGTGTGAGCAAACTCGTGGATGAGAATGTTCTCGCCTTGGTACTGATCACCCGATAGCAGCAACAGATTCTCCTCGCCGCAACTCACGCTCGGTCGTTCGGTAGTGGCTCCCAACCCGCGAGCCCGACGGTTCCAATAATCTTTCGGCTTCAGATCGGCATGTTCCGGAACGTCGGTCGTGAACTCTCCGGTCGCCATTACCGTGACGCGGACCTTCGCGTCTACGATGGCTCGCCGCAAATCATCGCGGCCGACGAGCATCCGATCGACGAGGTACGCCGCTTCCAACAAGGCTTCGGGCGTCACTTGCTTCGAACCGACGATCGCCAAGCCGTCGGCGTCGACATATTGCTGATAGAACGGAACGAGTCCGAGGATTTGGCGAATCGTTGCGGGAACTGCGGTAACTTTGCGCAGCTTGGTATCGCTCGCAGGGTGTTTGCCCGAAATCGACCGATGCAGCGTGAAGCGGTCGATCTCTACGCCGTCGACGTCAATGAATCGCGAGGTGAGCGTCGCCTCGTCGGCCGTGGTCGAAACGTCGATCTGCATCGCGCCGTGCTTGTGGTAGTAACGGACGAGGCTCCCGTCGACGGGTGATTCGAAGTGACGCAGATTCCCACCGCCTGCGCCGTTGACGACGTAGATCAGACCGTCGCGCTCGATCCGTTCATACTCGTGATCGTGTCCGTTGAGGATCAAGTCGACGCCGAGCCGCTCGAAATCCCAATCGGCATCGCGAGTGTTGCCATGCTCGCCCGACGAATAGGCCGGATGATGGGCCACGACGATCTGAAACGGCAAACGGCTGGCCGTGATCGCCTGGACGAGCCACTCGTATTGCTTCGAGCCGACACGCACGCCGTCGGGCTCGCGGCCGTCGTTATCGAGCATGAAAAAATGAAGCGGCCCGTGCGTGAACTCGTAGTAACGTTCGTTGCCGGGGAGTGTGAAGTAATCGAGGTACGCTTGGCAGCGCACCTTGGGTGCGTCCCAATCGTGGTTGCCGAGAACCGGAAAGAAGCGATTTTCTGCAGCGCCGCGTCCGTAGCGACCGCGATAGTGGCCGATGAAATCGGCGTAGTACTTGCCGATGTTCTCGTCGATCGTCGCGGCTTCCCCCTTGGGATAGTTGTTGTCGCCGGTCGTCACCACAAACGCAGGCTTCCAAGAAGCGACTAACTCGGCCACGGCGGCCTCGTTTGGATTGAGCCGCTTCGGATTGACGACGGCTTCGACCTTGACGTCCGACTTTGATTCCGCCTGCTTTGCCGCCGTCTTCGGTTTGTAGTCGTCTAAGCCGAAATCGCCGATGACCGCGAACCGGAAATCTCCCTCGGCTATGCCGGGGCTTGCCGCGACCTGGGACGCGGGAGTCGGTCCTACGACCGGTGCAGCGGATACCTTCTTCGCCGGAGCCGGGTCCTGGGGCTTCTCAGCCGCTTTCGTGGTTACCGGCTTCGCACCGTTCAGTGGCTTTTCGAAGAGATACTTCCATTCCCATTCGATGTCTTTGAGCACCTTCGGGTCGCGCTTCACATGAAAGCCGAGCCGCATTCGCTCCTTCGTAATTTCGACGACGAAGAAGCCTTTTTCCGTTTGGCCCGTGTTGACGACGTCGAGCGGCCGCTCTTCCCCTTCCGGTTTCCACTGTCGCACGCCGGTTCCGGAGTGTCCGTGGAAATAGGCGAGGAGGTTATACGGTTTGACGGCGTCATAAAACGCTTTCCAGTCGTCGACGACCCACCAGTCGGTATCGAAGCCGCAATGGGCCATGATGATCACGGGGCGGCCGCTCACGCCGACCGTTGCGGCGAGATCTTCCTGCACAAAGGCAAGGGCATCTTGCGGATCGTGCCACGGCAACGAGTAGCGGACCTTCGCGTTCTGCTTGTCGGCCGGATAGAGATTCGTCTGGATGAAGTGGACGCCGTTCCAGTCCCACGAGTAATGCAGGCCGTTGGCCGAGACACGGCTGATCCGCTTCTTGTCCAGTCGGTCGACGTTGCGACGCTTGATCTCAGTCTGCACGCTGACGCGCTGCTTGATGTACTTCTCGGGCGGACCGTCGTGATTGCCCCAGCCTTCAAAGACCGGGTACTTCAAGAGGCCGTCGCTACCGTCGAGACCGAAATGTTCGCTGAAGAATTTCCATTCGATATCGGTCTGGCCGTTCTTGTCGCCGTCGTCGATGAGGTCGCCCAGCGCTAGCACGCCGCGCGGCTTGCCGATCGGGCCGCCGCCGAGCTTCTCGGGCCACGGTTGGCCGGGCAGGTCATTCATGCGCTCGATCGTCAAACGGTTGCGATCGTTGCGTTCCACGTGTTCGATCGCTTCGTAGTGCGAATCGGACGTCGCGAAGAAGGTCAGCACGTCGTCGTCGGCGCGGACGACGGAGCTGAGGCCGACGAATATCAATCCCGACCAACACAAAAATAACTTGGGTCTATGCATGGGCGTGATTATCGTTCCAAGACAAGGTTCAAATGGCATCCACCGTACTCCACCATCTTAAATCCGCGTCACGACGATTGATTGACCGTTTGGCTCGTACACTACTACCATTTGCGCACAATTCGACGCTATAGAGGCGAACGCCGCGCACATCGGCCCTCTAGTACCGACTTCCGTTGCCGGACTAAAATACGGTTCTATGTCGAATCACGCCGTCCGACAATTTTTTGCACAGCTCGCCGAGCCCTTTACCGGCGATGTCTTATTCGACGCAATGGACGACGTGACGTACTTCGTCAAGGACCGACTCGGGCGTTACGTACTCGTGAACAGTACGCTCGCCCGTCGATGTGGAGTCAAAGACAAGTCGATGCTCTTCGGGCGCACCGCCGCGGAAGTGTTTCCTCATCCTCTCGGGGACGGCTATCTGGCGCAAGACCTTCAATTGATTGCCACCAGCGAACCGCTACTCAACGAACTAGAGTTGCACACGTATCCGACGGGTGAGCCGGGATGGTGCATGACGACGAAACATCCGCTCAAGAACGGCGCCGAAGAATGCATTGGCTTGGTCGGAATTTCGCAAGATCTCTATGCCCCGACCGAAGACTATCGCGACGTCGCCGCAGCCTTGCATGAAGTTCAAGAGAATCTTGATTCGCCATGGACGGTCGATGCCGTCGCACAGCGTGCGGGCCTCTCTTCCTACCAAATCGATCAGCGTATTCGCGAAGTCTTTCGGTTAACGACGAATCAACTGATTCTCAAGTTCCGCATGGATCGCGCTACACAACGGTTGCGAGACACTGCGAAACCGATCGCGGAGATTGCCCTCGAATGCGGCTATTCCGATCAAAGTGCTTTTACCCGTCAGTTCCGTAGGACGATCGGCCTCGCGCCCGGAGATTATCGACGACTGCGTCGGTAATCATCGACGTCGCTGAAGGGTAGTAGAAATATGCATCTCGCGGCCGGAGGGACTTACTCCACTTCTCTACCAAGGAATTACGAAATCGGGGCGGCGGCTTTACTCAAGATGCTCGACCCAATGGCGAAGTCAGCTCTCGCGAGCCTACGAGTTGTGGTTGTATTCAGTCGGCGTCGGCTCGACCCGGACATCGCCAATACGAAATCGTGCCGATGTTCAAGAATCCTGCGAAGCCCTTTGCACTTTGGGAAGAAATTGTGCCAAACGGTATTGCTCTCCGCGGAATTCGCTGTGATCGAATAGTTCAAACCGGATTCAACGGAGCGTCAGGCAACGCAGCGGAGCGGCTCCGGCGCTGAGCATCGCAACAAGACCGAAACGGCTGTCGTGTGGACACACCGCCCGACCGGCCTGCGAGGTGAGGCGGACGAAAGCCGCAGTCAGGCGGAGAATCTGAAATGGGCCTTGTTTCGCTTGCTGGCCGAAGCCCTTGATCGCATCGTTTTGTATAAATTCGATCTAGCAGCGACGACAAGCTACGGGTCCACTCGCGATCGAGTTCTAGCAGACTCGCCGAGCAGTTGATGCCGACGTCGACCTGACTCGAACCTGCGACCTCCGTATCCAAATTCTTGATTGTTTCGGTGTGTCGCACGGCGCTGCCGCGTTAGCACGCGGCGGATTTCTGCTTGCCATCTCCGCCGATGCGACGTTTCGTCGACTTTTAACAACCGTCGATCGCGATGCGAGCCGCCTATTTCCCAACGAACTAAGTCGGTTGTAAGAGCTTTCTACGTTGCGGCAAGATGCGAACGAATTGGTCACCGATTGTGGCGCTGAGGTGCGGCTCGTGCCGGCGAATGTTGTGCGAACAGTTTTCGCTTTGTCAATCCGGCCGAAAGTGGTAGCCAATTGCACTCGGGACTGAAATCAGTAGGGTTTGAAGACCGCGATCTTTTATTGCCGTCTGTTTGACGGCTAGGTGAGCCATCAGGCTCCCAGCGCGGAATATCCTCTGCAACAGCACGGACACGCTGTTGGCTAAGGCACGGAAGTCGATTCATTTTTTCGAAGACCAGAGAAGAACCTGATGCGAACGGCCCTTTTGTTGATTTTGTTGATTCTCGCGTCCCTTAATTGCCAAGTTGCCACGGCCGCTCCCGGCATGCACGCTCGTAGTCTCTTTAACCATCAAACGCCCATACCGACATTGACGGCCAAGACGGTCAATTACGAATACCAACACGCCATCGAAAATATTTTCGACGACAAGCTCGAAATCATGTTTCGTATCTTCGATGAGGAGGTGAAGACGAGTTCGGAAAAGTATTTCTTTTTCTTCGACTATGTCAGCCTTCGCCGCAGTAAGGAGAAGCTGCAGGCTTCGATCTGGGTAGATATGGTCGATTCCGAATCGGCGATCGCGACCATCAAGAATCTTGAGCCTCGCACGGCCTATGAGTTCCACGTCTCGCTATGGAGAGTTGATGACGAAGACGAAACCAAGTTCACGAAGGTCGCCGATCTGCCGACGACGTATTTCGGAATCACAGGTGGTTACGATGACGTCGAAGATCTTCGAGCGGTCACGATGATCTCGGCCGTCGCCGAGCTCCATCTCTGGGAAATGAACTATCCGCAAAGGAGAGG
>CAMCTH010000301.1 GCA_945877965.1 Planctomicrobium piriforme
ACGGTCCAATACTTTCCTTCACGATCGAGCACCACCCATTGATGTCGCGACCTGTCGACGAAGATCGAAACTCGTTGTCGCTGCGGATGCTTGCACATAATTCGCTCCTTCCTAACGCGAGCCCGTCGTCGTTCTCCGTCGTCCATTGCAGTCGCTGCGAATGGCAAGCGAGAACGCGAGGTGCGTCACCGATCAACTTTATGGTTGCTGCGGCTCTTCCAGTCGCACGAGCAGCCACTGTTGCGTCTGACCGTCGGCGAAATGGACCAGCGCCGGCGCGGTGTCCTGCGTGAGATTATTGATGCCGGTCTCCATGATCGGCCGCGGCTTGTCCTTCACGCCCCAAGCGGCGCGCTGACTGGTCTTGTCGATCATGCCTTCCAACGTCTGCGATTCATTCGTGGCCTTATTGTCGAGCGTGCCGGCGATGATCCCTTCTTTGCTGACGGCGAGTTGCATGAACAAGGTCGGCTCGGAGCCCGACTTCTGCCCGTCTTGCGTAACGGCAAACACGCCCAGAGGGAGCCACTCAGAATTTTCCGGCTTCAGATCCGCCGGGGCGGCGGCCGCGATGGCGTCGGCTTGCTGCGCGTACTCGTCGGCGGTCGCGATCGGTTGGTCGCCGCTATAGACGTTGCCGTCTTGGTAGTAGACGTCGCTCCCGTAATCATACGAGACCGCCTGTTCGCCCGAGCCGTAACCAATCCAACCGCCGAGAGCGGCCCAAGTAGCCCAGCGGTAAGGACGATTGATACGCCAGGCGGCCCAGTTGGGATGGTCGGACCAGAAGTCGAGCCGCGGATAATTCTCGGCGACTTGATTTCGTACCTCGTCCCGTCGTCCTTGTCGGTTCTGCTGCAACTCCTGGCGATTCGCGACCCGCTCGGGTCGATTCTGACCGAGGTTCGCTCCGCCGCCGACGCCCGGCCTCGCACCGATGCCGGCCCCTGGAGCACCCGGCCGCGCGCCGGCGATCGCGCCGCCGGCCGGTAACGTCGCAGGACGGCCCGGTCCGGTGTCGCGCAGGAAGTCGGCCGCCGCGCCGCCTCCGCCGGGTCGAGCGGCAGGGCCGCCGCCGATGGCGCCCGTCGAAGGACGCGGGACATTGAGAAAGTTGTTCAGATCACCGGCGGTCGGTCGCCCGCCGCCGGCGACACCCGAACCTGCGCCGCCGGGTCGAGCGCCTCCGATCGAGCCTGATCCGACACCGCCGGGGCGAGGACCTGTTCCCGGCCGTGTTCCACCGATGGCGCCCGTCGACGGTCGCACCGGCGCGCTGACGCCGGGACGTGCACCGGCGGACGGCATTCCCCCGCCGACGCTAGGCCGCGGTCCGCTGCCCCCCATGGAAGGCGAACGACCGCCGTAGGAAGGTGAGGGGCGCGACATGCCGCCGCTTGGCCGAGACATGCCTCCTCCACCGCCTCCCGCGCGACCTCCTCCTCCGCCGCCGCGAGCGAAGAGTTCGTGATCCGTGAAATAAACAAGAACTCCGGCGATCAAGAGAAGCAGGAGGGTGCGTTTCATATTTATCTGCCTGTGTTTTGTGGTATTGCTCGGAGGGTTTAAGACGGTCGAGTGCTATTTCCGCACGATCAAGACTTCGTCCACATTCGGGAGCAGTTCGCCCCCCGCCGTTCGCTCGACCGTTTGCCAAGTAAACGAATCGGCATCGACCGGCTTCATAACGTTGACGGCGGAGGCCTTTCGTCCGTCGGCCAGCGTCCCCTTGTTACGAATGAACCAGCGGTCTTGCTTAAACGTCCAGTCGGCTTCGTTAAAGCCGCCGTCGGAGTCGAAGGTCCATGAGCGGATCGACTTCGTCGACGCGTCCCAGCCGATAATCTGCATTCCCGATAGTTCAATGCGATCACCGATGGAGATCGAAAATGAGCGCGTCAGAAAATTGCGATTCTTCGTCCAACTACACTCGGTTTCGATCTGGGCCGTTTCGTCTTGGTCGATCCAGGTGCCGACCATCCATTCCAACGACTTGAGTTGCTCGTAGTGCGAGGGGGCTTCGGCCTCGGTCCCGTCGGTCACGCGATCGAGCAACCAACGGCCGTCGCGCTTGACGTAGACGGCCGTGTACTTCAGTTCCTCGGGCTCACCCTGTGGCGACAGCAGCTTCGCCGTTCCGTGCTCGACGGCCGCGTTGGGTGAAAGTAATTGGATCGACTCCGGATTCACATCGAGCTTGAGTTCCGGCTGTTCCTTGAACAGCGCCGCGAATTGCTCAGCAATGGCGGCGCGGCCGACAACCTCTTCACCAGTCAGGCGATTGGTATAGACGGCCTCGGGCGACCAAAGGTCGGCCAGCGCCTGGGCGTCGTGCTTGCCGTAGGCTTGGACATACGCGGCCACGGTGGCGCGAATGGCGGCTTCGTCGGTCGACGGTTGAGCCGACTCTTGCCCCCGGACATGACTTGCAGACGAGCAAGCAAAAAGAAGCAACCAGAGTGGGACTCGTTTCATTTCCAAGTACTCCCGAAGAGTGTTTTTTATTGAGACCTAATCCGCCGAGAGCCATCACCGCGATCATAGCGGGAAGGCGAATCGGAAGCACGAACCGTTGAAGAGCTTTTCCAAGCCGATAAAGAGACCGACAACTGCCGATTATGGGTGCCTGCGCACAGCATGAGCCCGTGGCGCCCTACGGAAGCCACGGACCTCCGGCTTCGCGTTGCTTCGCCGGGCTCACTCGAACTGCAGTCGTGAATAGTGCATCCAATTGTTGGTTTTGACCGTTCCCTTTGCAGGCCCAAGGAAGGCATTTTTCATGCCGCAGAGTTAAGACTCGCTCAGCGCCGCTAATTAGGCACTCGGAACAATTACGATCGTATTGTCACACAATCGGAAAGCACACTCGGCTCGTTCGTCCGTGCGGGGCCGCTCGGTTGCGTGTGCACGTAACCCCCGTGGCAGAGAGCCGCACACGCCACCGCCATCGGCGACCAACGCAGTCCGCTTCGGACATCTAGTTTGTCGTTGAGATCGCCGTGTTTTACGAGCACCTATGCCAACGTGTAAATGAGCGCATAAGTCATCGACGGTGTTCCTTATTTCTTTTTCTTACCGGACTTCGTCGGCTTGGCATTCGGATCCCACTGTGGGTTGGGCTCGCTCGGCAGCGGGGCCGGCACTCGCTTGATCCAGGCCAAAAGGTCGTCCAAGAGTTCGTCACGCCATTGCGGTTCGTCGACGGCCAAGTTGCGGTGTTCGCCGGGGTCCGCAGCAAGGTGATAAAGCTCGACGGCGTTGTTCTCGGCGAGCTTGGCCCGGCCGCCGTCGAGTTGCCATTCCTCATGGTAGAGATGCAACTTCCAGTCGCCTTTACGAATGACGCTGACCGGCCGCGTGCGAAATAGCGGATCTCGTCCACGCGGCACCGGTCCGTCGAGATAGCCGGGAAAGTGCCAGAAGATCGCCGGGCGATCGAGCTTTGTTGCACCGGCGAAAAGCGGGGCGAGATTCGTGCCATCCAGAGGACGATCCGTCGGCAGTTTGGCTCCGGCGACGGCGGCAAACGTGGTGTAAAGATCGACGTTGATGACCGGCACGTCGCACGTCGTGCCGGCCGCGACGACGCCCGGCCGGCGGACGATCATCGGCTCGCGAATGCCCCCTTCGTAATAACAGCCCTTCTTGCCGCGGAGCGGTTCCTGCGAAACGTGCGTCCCGCCGTTGTCGGAGGTGAACACGACGAGCGTATTCTCGGCGAGCCCCAAGTCGTCCAACTTCTTCAGCACGATGCCGATGCTCTCATCCAAGTCCGCCAAGCAAGCGGCCACGGCGGGATCGGAAGGCTGCTTCCCAGGCGTCTTCTGCTTGAACTTTTCGAGCGTGGCCGGCCGCGATTGCAGTCCGCTATGAATCGCATAGTGCGGCAGATAAGCGAAGAACGGCCCGCCGCGATTCGCTTCGATGAATTCGCACGCGGCCGCGGCGATCGAGAACACCCCCTTCGGATCCTTCTCCTCACGACCATTCCAACCGTGGCCGTCGACCCGAACGACGTCGAAGTGATCCTGCGGTTTGCTACCGCCCGGACCGTCGAGATGCCATTTGCCGAACATGCCGGTGGCGTAACCTGCCGACTTGAGCGCCTTGGGGAGCGTAAACTCGTCGGCCGGTAGCCCGCCGCAATTCTTGATCGGCACGAGTCGCATTCGTTCCGTCGGACCGCGATCGGTCGAGCCGACGGCATAGACGCCGTGCCGCGGCGTGTATTGCCCGGAGATCAAGCAGGCTCGACTCGGAGCACAATTGCCCGCCGCCGCATAAGCCTGCGTGAAAACCATTCCTTGCTTCGCCAATCGATCCAAGTGCGGAGTCTCATTGAAGTCAGACCCCGCAAAGCCGCAATCTTGCCAACCGAGATCATCCGCAAAGATGAGGACGATATTCGGCTTCTCGGCCGCCGACGATTTCGACGATAGCGCGACCGGGAAACACACAATCAGAATGGAAATAACGACTCGCAACATCGGCGGCCTCATTGATTCAAGGATGCGACTCTATTCTTCCCGCAGCCGGGTCACGACCGCTCGTAACTTCGTATTCGGATCGACGGGTCGGCCTGCGCGGATGTCGGCCTCGGTGAACTTCGCGAGAAGTACCGAGCCGGTGCCCGGCTTTCCGTCGCGATTGAGCGTGTACCGTGTCTGATCATAGATGACGTACAGCGTGCCGTTGGGACCCTCGGCGCCGTCGGGGTACGACGATTCACGCTCGTCGAGCAACAGGCCTCCCTGCCACGTCAAACCGTCGTCGTCGGAGACGAACGCCGTTAGGTGGGATCGCGCCGAACCGGTCGGTGCGTTGTTGCGCACCAGCAACAGAGCGCCGCTCCGCAATCGACGCACGTAGAACCGCTTGCTCGCCGTGGTGCCGCCGGTCAGGAACATCGTCCCGGCTTTCCAGGTTCGGCCGTCGCCGGTCGACGTGCTCTGGGCGATCCCACCCGTGTTGCGAATCAGCATCCACAGGCTCCCGTTCCTGCGCTCGACGAACATATGCTCATCGACGCGAGTGCCCGGCATGCGGACCTGCCCGATCCGTTCGAACGTCCGCCCACCGTCGGTCGAACGAACGACGTTCGAGCCGCGTTCTTCGCCCAGGTCATGCGAGAGCCCGGCATTGGTGTAAGGCGCAATCTCCTTCTCGTCGAAGGTCACGTTCGGCACGCTCGTGCTGTCGCGCCAATAGCCGACGGGCAGCAGCCACGATCCGTCGCCGAGCACCGTCGGCTTGTTGAGCATTACACCGTTGCTGATGCGGCGCGGCTCGCTCCAGTGCGGATTCTCGGCGTCGGGCTCGTCCGTCACCGCGGCCCACACGCCCATGCGGCCGTCCTGCAATCCGGCGCTTTGGGCCCAGAAGAACCAGAGCCGCTCGGTCGGATCAAGCCACAAGCAGGGATCGTAAGTATGGCAAAGTCGCGGAGCGTGCAGGACGAGTTTCTCCGTCCAGGTCACTCCGTCGTCACCGCTGGTCGCCAGCACTACATAACTCGCAGGGCTTTCGACGCCACGCGGACTTTTTCCTGCGTACCATGCCGCCCACAGCCGACCGCGTGGCGCCCGTTCAACGGCCGCCACGCCTTGCGCTCCGCGTGAACTCTTGGCATGATCGGCGTCGATCTCTGTAACAACTCGCGCCGGATGCAGGGCCAAGTCGGGAAGCGCCGCCGGTGCTTGCGAACACAAGGCTGCGACTAGCGCGACATTCAGCATAGATGAGATCATGCGAGGGATTTCCCGGCGTACTGAATCATTCCGTCAACAACTTGCCAAACTTTGTCGGTTGATGCCAGCCTCGTTTCGTCGGCGAGAACGCCTGCAACTCCGGCTTGGCTAGATCGACCACGCGATTGCGACCGACGTTGAAATACCACGGTGTGTCGGCCGTCGGCTTCGCGCCGCCGACACGATGTCGCGGATCGGAATTGAACTCATCGGCAGCGACGACCGGAATACGGACCCGCACGCGCCAGAAGTCGTCGCCGCGCTCCGTCTTCACTTCGGCCAACGATTGCCAGTCGGGGCCCGGGTTGCCGTCGGCCACGACGCCTGCGGGATTAATTTCGAGGTGGTAGTAGGAGTGGAGCGGCGTTTCAAGCGAGATCGCGATGTTGTCGCC
>CAMCTH010000302.1 GCA_945877965.1 Planctomicrobium piriforme
AGTGAGCGTCGCCAGCGGCCGATGAAACGCCAGCCACAGAATGAGATTGATAATCAGCACGCCGCACACTAAGGCGACCGCGACGCCGACGACATGCCGCTTTAGATCGGCGCGAATTGCCGCCCGAACGTCGCGCAAATCTTCCGCCACGTAAACGACGGTCGTCCCTTGCTGATAGCGGCCGACCAAATACGGTTTCCCATTTACTTCGACAGAAGGACTGCCCGTCGCGAATATTTCCCTAAGCGTGATCGAGATTTGAACGGCTTCGTTCAGCGGGATTCCTATCTGAATAAATCGCCCGTTCACATCGACGGCCACGACGTGTTCGTCTGGGTGCGTTTCGTCCATCTGCCGATGCGTCTCAGCGAGATAGGCTCGAACCTCATCCTCGTTTTTTCCCGTCAGGCTCAAAACGGCGGGCATCAGTATTCGAGCCTGTTCGTTCAATGCACGAAGATTGAGTTCCAACCTATCAGCTGAATCATTGCCGTAGTCGTAAACCAGAAATGCAACGAACAAGATCAGCAAGGTTCCATTCAGCACCACGGCCACTTGCGCCCGAACGGAACCGGGTATCAATCGAACCGGGAATTTGCGAATCACAGAAGCCTCAGCGGTAATCCGTCGTGCGAGGTCGTCCGCAACGCCTCTGCAGTTACTAAGTCGGAAGAAGTTATTTGTATCGCATCAGCTTAGATCGATCATGTTGCGAACCGACGAATGGAACAATAGCGGTTGTGCGATAATGCACGTTGCACTGAGTTACAGCCGTCATTCCAATCTCGTCGACCAAAGATTCGCAATTTTCGCCAATTTGTCACAAAACGTGCACAGCTAGGACGACGGTTATTGGCTCGAAAACGCTCGTGATTTCGCCCCCTTAACCGAGGTGTGGCTTCCATCAAACGCTCGCACCAAACAATGCTCCCACGCCGGCCGTGAGCGCCATGGCTAAGATGCCCCAGAAGGTCACGCGGATAGCGGCCTTCAGTACGGGCGCGCCCCCGGCGTGAGCGCCGAACCCGCCCAGGACGGCAAGGAACAGTACCGAAGTCCCGATCACGACGGGAATCAGCACCGCTCCCGGCGCGACGAGCACGGTTAGCAACGGCATCGCCGCGCCGACGGCAAAAGTTCCGGCAGAAGCGAGAGCCGCCTGCACCGGCCGAGCGGTAGTCATCTCCGAGATTCCCAATTCGTCGCGGGCATGTGCTGCTAACGCATCATGGGCCGTCAACTGGGTTGCAACTTGCCTCGCCAATGTCGCATCGAGGCCTCGCTTGACGTAGACGGCGGCCAGTTCTTCGTGCTCAAACGCAGCATCCGTCGCTAGTTCTTTGCGCTCTCGTGCGAGATCGGCGCGTTCCGTATCCGCCTGAGAGCTTACGGAGACGTACTCGCCTGCCGCCATCGACATCGCTCCTGCGACCATGCCGGCCACACCGGCAATCAAGATATCGCCGGCGGCGGCGTTTGCGGCAGCCACGCCGACCACAAGACTCGCCGTCGAAACGATACCGTCGTTCGCACCGAGCACGGCGGCTCGCAACCATCCGATGCGCTCGGTGCGATGTCGTTCCAAGTGTCGAATATACATTCGGTGGTTTCTCGATAGTCCGAGGAGATTGCGCGAAATGGCGCCGGAAAGATGAACCTTCTCCATCCGGTACGGATGCGGCGGCCCAGGCGATAGCCATGCAAGATGGCCCTATCGATTCCGGCAATGATTACTACATCGTGATTCTTACTTCTAAGTTCTCGTCTCAGCTACTGCTTTTGCAGCCGCATCATCGGGGGGACGGGGCAAAGGTGCGAACTACGTCGGAATGGCAGGTGCCATCACGTCGAGCAACAGCAGTGAATGCCCTCTGATTTCAGCATCGGCTTGCCACGGCTGAGAATCCATACGGCCGTGCCGTGAATTCCGTGCCATATTGTTCATCTCGGTCGGCTGTAACGGGCGCGGGATTCTGATTGGTGTATTTATTGAGTCAGCATGTCGGATTCCACTCCGCGATCGGCTAAAGCTCGAACGTACTTGGCCAAGACGCTATCGTTGCACAAGGGTAGGACGCCGACCTCGTCAACCACGGCGCCGCGTGGAAGTCACAGATCGCGCTTCAAGCGGAAGAAGGTAAGATGGCGTGCCAAGCTGAACATCAGCCCAGTTATCCAACTACTGCTGGAGATTGCGGGACTTGCTATTGAAGACGATCGGAGACGTGAATAACTGACGAGCGCTCGCGGCAGAGCAAGCGAAGCCCAAGCTGTACGGAAGTCGCAGCTGCCGGGGACGACGACCGATACGGTATCTCATGAAACCGGCGGCGAGGCGATCGTTGCGCAAATCGTGTGATACACTTGCTCGGAAGTCTTCGCGGTTTGATGGAGCAAGATCGCTATGTCGCTGCCGTGCCGAGTAGGGCCGATGCGACGAACTCTCCGGTTCCGGCTGATTTTCGGAGTTCTATTTCCGGCAAGCGTTGCCTTCTTTAGCGGCTGTAAGCTCTGCGAAAAAAGTGCCGTTTGGAACAGCGGTGAGTGTCGTTACGGGGAACGCCTTCAGGTCGCGAGCGTCGCTCCTTGCGTTCGGACGACAGTATGTCGTCCCGTCGAAGGCGACACGGCCGCCGCCGAACTGACGACGAGGGCCGCCGTTCTCGAAGCGGCCTGCGACCCAGCTTGCGTCGATCTTTATTTCGCCGCGACGTGCCGACAATGGCGACACGTCGAATCTCTCGGCGAGTATCCAACGCATGACGACTTGTTGCACGAGTCACGGACCTATCAAGCCTGCTTGGCAAAATTGCTCGTCACGGCTCAGCGATTCGGCCGCTTCGACACGCTGGGTTTGCGGGTCTTCGTTCGCGACCAACCCGTCGTCGTTCCCATCTCGCTACACGGCTTTGCCTGGACGGCGGAAGATTTCAATGCTTTAGAACTGGTGGGTGAGAATCGGCTCGGCAAGCATGCTCAGGCCGTGCGGACCGAGGGCGTCGGCGTACCGCTGGTGGTGCTGAGAAAGCGTCCAGAGGAAGAAGAGTTTCACCGTCACATCCAACCCTTTGCCGCCACCGCCGTCTTGCGAACGCGCCGCTCCACCGACGCGCCGATCGTCGCTGCCGAAGGATTAGAGACGATCGACGAAGAACTGGTGCTTGAGTTTTATAACCCCGCACACTGCACGCATCTGGCCGGCATGAACCAGCGTTGGGCATTGGCCGGTGATCTGACCGCGCCGTTCGCCTGGGGCGTGAGCACGACGAAGAACGATCCCGTAACTCAGTTCTTACGACCCGACGGAGCAGATGCTCGGGCCCAGTTGGTCATGCTGGAGCCGTACCAACGAGGTAAGATTCCGATCGTGTTCGTCCACGGTTTACTTTCCGATCCGCTGACGTGGGTCACGCTTGGCAATGCCCTGCGGGCGCAGCCGTGGTTTCGCGAGCGCTACCAAGTCTGGGCTTTCCGCTATCCCAGTGGCGTGCCGTTCCTAGTGAGTGCGGCTGCGCTTCGTCGCGAGTTGAACGCGGCGATCGCCATTTCGCCCGGTGCCGCCGATGATCCGACTGCACGGCAGATGGTTCTGGTCGGACATAGCATGGGGGGCCTGGTCTCAAAACTACAAGTTACCGAAAGCGGCACCGACCTGTGGGACCTCGTTGCCAATCGTCCGCTCGACGAAATCCAGGCCGACCCCGCCGATCGCGAACAGTTGCGTGAAGTGTTTTTCTTTAAGCCACTGCCGTTCGTTCGGAAGGTCGTCTTTATCGGCACGCCGCATCGCGGCTCGTCGTTGGCCAGTAGGGGCATCGGCCGCGTCAGTTCCTGGGCGGCAAAGTCGACTTCGACGGCCGATGAACGCCATCGTCGGGTGGTGGCGGCAAATCCAGGAGTCTTCGTGCCGTGGATAACTCGTAAGGTTCCCACGAGCGTTGACTTGCTGGAGCCGGGCCACCCCCTGTTGGTCGCGATGGAGCACATGAGCGTCGACCCGTGCGTAGAACTCCATTCGATTATCGGTGTGGACGACGTCAAACCCTGCGCCGTTCCCGGCGATCGTGTAGTCTCGCTCAAGAGCGCTAGCCTACCCCGTGTTGTTTCCGAGAAGTTGGTTGCCGAAACGCACGAAGGCTTGCATGAAGCGGCGACGACTCAAATGGAAATCGAACGCATTCTAGAGCGGCAGCTTCGCGATCTTGATGGGGCGCGAGTTTCGCCGTAACAATCTCAATCGAAAACGCCGGCTCTTCAATGGGCTCAGGAATCGCCGCGGGGCAATTCTAGCGCGCTACGCGCGATGCGTCGGCGGCGACGACTAACCGGCGGGGATTCATTGCAGCGTTCCGTGAGCTTCATAGCTCGCTGAAAAAGCGAAATCCAATTTCAGGCTCATGAGACGATAGACTCAATACGGCCGTACGGGGTCGTCGCCGGTTGACCGACCTAAGCTTCCGACAGTTGCACATCGATAGGCCCTTCTTGATTCCATCCGCTGGGGACGTTCGCATTGATGGTGAAGACCCGGGAGAACTCAAAAACGCAGCTATCCGCCGAATAAGCTACCGAGCCGTAGAACTCGGTCCGCATGACGTTGAAATTGTCGGGATAGTTGAGCATCGATCGTACGCGATCAATTCGAGATAACGAACCGAGATCATCGCGATGATCGGCGAACAAAGCCGGTTCGATATTCGACCAGTGTCTACAATCGTAGCTTGAACTACTGTAGATGTTCCGTCGCAGCCTCCCGAAAATAGGCATCGTCATTTTTGGCAGCGCTACGCACTGTCCCGTTCGTCGATCGCCGTCCGACAGAATTCGGCGTCCACGACGACTCGGTTCCTGACGGTCTCTAGTATCAACTTTGAATTTGACTTTAGCCTACTGTTACTGAACGGAGCTTTACCAAGTTGCTAATCCTGCTGTTTCGATATTACGTAGACTCCACACTGATCAACGTGACCACAGCAGCATCAGGCTGATTGCCGCTCCGGGAGAAATGTCCAGGCCGTCGCTGCGGCTGCCGGAAAAGGATTCGGCCTGAAAGATGCGACGGTCGAAGACATAGGCCGCACTCAGATCCAAAATGAAACCAGCCGGTAGTCGGCGATCCAATCCGAGCGCGGCGCGTTGATCGAACAGATACAGTCGGTCTTGGGAATTGGTGCGCTCGGCGAGCCAGTACGTTTCATTGACGACTTCATAGCGAGCGTAGAGATTCCAGTCGGCGCCGAGCGAACGACTAACCCGCAAGTTGACGGCCGTCAGCGGGCGATAATCCGCGGAAAAAGTCCACGCATCCGTGGGTTGATATCGAAGCGAGAACGGCACTCCGAGGTTAGCGGTGAAACGATCGCTCGGACGCCAAGCATAGGCCGCACCGGGAATCGGAAACGGCAGCTGGGAAGTCGGGGAATAGAACAGGCTAAAATTCCAGGCGTCGCGCGGGCCGCGCGGAACGTTGAGAAACGCCAACGACGTCATGGTCATCTCGCGGAGGGCCGCGAACGGTCGATCGGAAGCCGTTCCGACAGACAGCATGCCGCCGCCACTCCAGCCGTTATCCAACTCGCGCAAATGCATCGCGCCGAGGTTGAACTTCCACAGATCTTGCGGCACGTCGACGAGCGAGTCGGGAAAGATCGCCTTCGTGTCGATCTGCAGGTATTCGAAGTTGGACGTCGCCAACCAAATCCGGCGGCCGTCGGGAGCGATTCGCAACGGCGCTGCCAAGTTCGCCTGGAAACCAGTTAGCCCTAAGTCGCTCGCTTGCCCTTGAACTTGTTGCCCCGGCATCCAAGTTCCGACGAAACGCACCGGCGAGCGATCATTCCCCATCGGTCCCAAGCGGCTTGGCGGCGAGCGATGGCGAAGCTCCGGCTCGGTAGGGGGCAAGGGCTCCCAGGTCGGGTCATCTAAAACCGGCCGTTCAGCAGGAACCGACGAGGATTGCGAGGGCAACGATGCTTTAGGCGGAGCCGTAACCTCGTCTCGGGGTTCTTGGGCAGCCACCGTCAGAATGCCGGCGAACGAAATCGCAATCGACATCCCAGTGCGACTAAAAACGGTACGGCTACACGGCATGCAGCTTCGAAATCCTTTCCGTCTGCGGGAGTACGGCGACGA
>CAMCTH010000303.1 GCA_945877965.1 Planctomicrobium piriforme
TCCGTGAGTTCAATCGCCATGCTGACGTTATGGCCGATGACCTCACTTCGCGCAAGCCCAATCAAACACCGACTTGTGAACGATTACGTGCGACAGATAGACGAGCGGCAGCAACTTGCCGCGAAGCCGATAGACCGGCGCGCCGTGAATGTATTCGATGCTTTGCAGCGCCTTTTGTCCTTCGAGTCGTACGAGTTCCAGCAAGCTGACCTGCGGAATCGCATAGCGATCGCCTTGATCCGTAACGATGAGGGCCGGGATGATCGCGAGCGTCAGCGGGATCTTGATTTTGATCGTTGTGCCGCGGCCGAGCGTCGATTGCAGATCGATCGTGCCGCCGATCTTCTCGATGTTCGTCTTGACCACGTCCATGCCGACGCCGCGTCCCGAGACGCTCGTCACCTTCTCGGCGGTTGAGAAGCCGGGGGCGAAGATCAGCTGAGCCGCATCGCGATCCGACATCCGCGTCGCTTGGTCGGCGGAGAGAAGCCCGCGCTCGACGGCCTTGCGACGAATGCGTTCGAGATTGAGCCCGGCCCCGTCGTCGGTGATCTCAATGTTGACCTGCCCCCCTTCGTGATAGGCGCGCAATAGCAGCGTGCCTTCACTGGGCTTACCGGCAGCACGTCGCGACTCGGGCGACTCAATGCCGTGATCGACGGAGTTTCGCACGAGATGCGTGAGCGGGTCTTTGATGGCTTCGACGATCGTCTTGTCGAGCTCGGTTTCTTTCCCCTCCATCTCGATATTGACCTGTTTCCCCAACTGCGAGGAAAGATCGCGAACGACGCGGGGAAACTTGGCCCAGACGTTGCCGATCGGCTGCATCCGCGTCTTCATGACGCTCTCTTGGAGCTCGGCCGTAATCAAATTGAGACGTTGTGCGGTACTGACAAAGGCCGCGTCTTCGAGACCGGTCGTGAACTGTAGGATCTGATTTCGCGCCAACACAAGTTCGCCGACGCGCGTCATGAGTTTGTCGAGCAACGCCACGTCGACGCGAATCGTGCTCTCGCCGGCCGCGGAATTGTTTTTGTCGGCGTTGGAAGCGTCGCCGGCCGGGCTACTTAATTTCTCGACCTGCTCCGGAGCTGGAGTCGGCAGTGTTTCCGATAACTTGACGGCTTCCGGTTTGGCGACGGTAGCTTGCTCAGGCGAAGCGGACGATACGGATGTCGCGCATTCCGCTTGGCCAACTTGTGCGATGAGCACCTCTGGCTGGAAGCCGGCATCGTTGCCGTGCGATTCCAGCAAACCGAGCCCGTCGCGGCAGCCGTTTACGGTCGCGAGTAAAGCGGTGATGATCGCCGGGTTAATCGCTAAAGTGCCGTCGCGCAACTTGCCGAGCAGGTTCTCTGCCGCGTGGGCGAGGCCTTCGAGTTTTCCCAGGCCCAAGAAGCCGGCCCCCCCTTTGATCGTATGCATCGTGCGAAAGATGCCGCGCAGCAGCGGGGTCGAGCTTGCGTTCTGCTCCAATGCGAGCAGATCGTGATCCATTTGCTCGAGGTTCTCATAGCACTCGATGAGGAACTCGCGAACGGCCTCGCTCGGTGCATTCGATACGGTCGCAGGCGGAGTTGCGACGACGGCCGCAACATCGGAGACCGTCGCGGGAGTTTGTTTCACCGGGGCATCGGGTCGATGCTGCTGCAATGCGGCGACGTGCTCCTCGACGTCGACGGCATTAGAAGTCTCGGCCGACTCGATGAGGTCTTTCATAAAAAACGGCGGCTTGTAAAACCGTCGTTACAAGCTCGGAACTGGGAACGATGTCGCGATTACGCATGCGATTCAAGACCTCTTCCAAGCTGTGGGCGAGTTGACCGATGCGTTCGAGTCCGAGAAAGCCGGCCGTTCCTTTGATGGAGTGCATCGTGCGGAATACGGCATTCACCAAGTCGACGTCGATGTCGGCGCCGCGCGATTCGATCGAGAGCATCTGCTGCTCGATATTGGCCAATCCCTCGAGCGACTCGATGGCGAATTCGGCGATGAGTTCAAGATCCGCGGCTTCCATCGTTTCAATTCGGCTTATTTCAGGAGGTTCGTCGTGGTTGAACAATTAAGGGGGGTACGTCAGCTTTAAGTGCAATGGACCTGGAAAGTCCCGTCGCTTAGTACCGGCTCAACTGATAGGGAAATGTAGGGCGTTAATGCATATATGCCGGGTAAAACGACTTGTTTCGGGGAGGAGAAGTTCCACATTGCGAACTCGCTTTCCTGTGGCAACCTCGATGCTGAGACGACTCCGTGACGTGCGTATCGTTTTCTTCCTTAGCATGTGCATCATCCGGTCCCACTCAATGGTGGTAGGTCGATCACGGCTTCTTCAATCAGGCAAACTTGCCTAGCGTCGGTTGTGTTACTGCTAGAAGACGGGTGTTTCGAGTTCTTGATGTTCATGTCGGGTGCCGAGGCTGTGGACCATTTTTTCCACGGCCAACATCGTGCATTGCAGCGTCATCACCACGTCGGTTGTGGTAATGATTCCGACGAGCTTGCCGGCATCGACGACCGGTAAGCTAGAAAAGTGGCCATAGAGCAACAGACTTATTGCGCTGTTCACCAGCGTGTCCGAAGTCACCGTGCGTGGATGATCGATCATGAACTTGCTCGCGCGAGTTGCCCCGTTGACGTTCCGCAGATCTCGATCGCTCACGATCCCCAGTAAGGTTCCGCCGTCGGCGATTAGTACGTGACGTATCTTCTGCTCGGAGACCACCGCCCGAAGTTCTTCGGCCGTCGCCGACGGCGGACAAGTCTTCACCATCGTCGTCATCAAGTCGCCGACTCTCAAGTCGCTCGGTAGGAGCTTGTTGCCGTCGTTAATCAGTAGGTTGAGGATTTGCAATCGCTTCTTAGCAAAACGAGAACGCGACACATCTCCGTCGGGCGACTCGCGACCGCAGGTCAAATCGACGGCCTGTGCCTTATCGGCTGACGCGGCCTTACGATCCCGCGCACGCCGCTCGGCGATCCACCCCCCAAGCGCCAAAATCAGCAACACCAGCATCACGCCGTTGTAGGTAAAGCGTCGTGGACCGATCTCGTAGGGGGCGGCTTGTGCTGCGTCCATCGACGATCCGTGCGCGTTCGCATTCATGTTGTTTGAGTTCACCGATCGCGAAACGCTGTCGAACACATCGACAAACTGCAGTGACGTTTGCAAGGAGACGCAAAGCAACGCGACGGCGATGAAGGCAGTGAGGGCGGCGCATTCGATGGCGGCACTCCCGGACTCTTGCGTTAGCATCCGTCGTCCCCAACCCGCACGGTTGCATTTCGAGCTATTCATAGATGCCTATTTGCAGCCAAAAGCAGTAGCCAATGCAGAGAAGTTTGTCAGGTCCGCCGGAAATGATTTTGGCGAACACCGGGTTGCAGCAGGTTGTCTTCTCGGGCCGCCGTCTCTCGGCCCGAGAAGACCTGCATCGTTGTTAGTTCGAGACTCGGAACCGTGAAACGAGTTCTCGCAACGACGTTGCCTGCGCCCCGAGTTCTTCGCTACTCGAAGCCATTTCTTCGCTCCCTGCCGCCGACTGTTCGGTTACCTGGGAGATGGATTGGATCGCTTTGGAAACTTCGACGGCCGTAGTGGCTTGTTCTGCCGCGGCCGTGGCGATCTCCGCAATCTTGGCGGCGGTTCCCTTCGCACTTTCGATGATTCGCGCCAGTGCCTCGCCGGTTTGTGCGCTAAGCGTTGCACCTTCGCCGACGCGGTTCGTCGATTCCTTGATCAGCGTCGAAATCTCTTTGGCCGCCTGACTCGAGCGTTCGGCCAACTTACGCACTTCGTCGGCAACGACGGCGAAGCCGAGGCCATGCTCACCGGCGCGGGCCGCCTCGATCGCCGCATTCAATGCCAACAGGTTGGTTTGGCCGGCAATCTCGGAGATCACTTGAATAATTTCGCTAATCTGCGACGACGATGCTTTGATTCGCTCCATCGCGTCGACTGACTTGCGGACCGCATCGCCGCCGTCCGTAGCCAACACGCTGGTTTGCTGGGCAACCTGGCTGGCCGACGTCGCATTGTCCTTGACTGCTTCAATGCTTCGCGCCAGCTGGTCGATCGAAGCGCTCATTTCCTCGACCGAAGCGCTTTGCGTTTGGACGCCGTTCGCCAAGGTTTGCGAACTTTCAGAGACGACGCGAGCCCCTTCGGTAAACTGCGAGGCGCCGTCAATGACCTGCATGATAATGTTGCGGAGATCGCCGATCATGCGACGAAGTCCGTTGGCCAATTCGCCGACGGCATCGTCGCCGCTGACGGTAAGCTGAGCCGTCAGATCGCCGGCCGCCGCCGCATTGACGACCGTGAGAATCTCATCCACTTTCTGTCGCAGGGCTTCTTGTGATTCACGTTCGCGCTGTTGCAGGTCGCGTTCGCGCTCTGCTGCCAGCAGTTTTTCGGTAATCACTTCCCAGACGATCATCGGGCCCGCGAACTTGCCGGCGGCGTCGTAGACCGCCGAGGCCGCGAGGTCTAGAGTATCGGCGCCGACGCGGATCACGGCTTTGTGAGGCAGATTCTTCGGATCGCCCAAGAGACGGCGCTGATGCGCCGGGTTGCGATGGAAAATGTCGTAGCTCTTGCCGACGATCGCATCGACTTTGATAGGCAATTGGTGCTCGATCGTCCGCAACGTCTTGGCCGAGGCGGGATTCATGTAGGTAATCACACCGTCGGTATTGGCCAACATCACGTTGACCGGCACGTTCTCGACGATCGCGGACTTTTCTAAGGCGATCATCGACGCGCGAGCGTCTTGCATCGCTTTGGCCGTCAGTCGACCCGCGGTCTGCAGCACTTCGCGACGTTCGGCAGATAGCGTAAGCGATGCCGACGAGAGGAACTCGAAGCTGCCGACGACGGTGCCGTCGACGATTACCGGAACGGCTAGGCCGGACTTGAAACCGGCCCGATGCGCCGTCGACGCGCGTTGGCAATCGGTAAGTTGGCCGAGATCTTCGCAGACGAAAGCCTCGCGCTGCCGCCAAGCGCGGCCGCAAAGGCCTGCCCCTTCGTTCGTGCCGGAGTCCGTCGTGAGGCGTCGAAACTCCGCATTCACGACGCCCACTTCACCCGCCGCGCGCAACTGCCGGTCCTGGGCGTTGAGTTTCCAAAACGAACCGTATGCCCAGCCGAACGTCTCGCTGATCGCGGCAAGTACGCCCATCGTAATGTCTTCGACTGCCTGCAGTTCTGTCGCCGCCGTGAGCTTCAACACGGCACGAACGTTTGCTTGAGCTTCGTCACGTTGCGCCGTGAGTTGCGATTCGAGCTTCTCCTTCGACGGCACAGCGGTCTTGCCAGCACCCGTCCGCGAGGATGGCTTGCTGCGCGCGATTTCCGTGGAGACGTTTTTCGTTGCACTACTCATAGACAGACCCCTTAAAAATATTTCAGCGATTGGGAAGTGGGAGAGTTAATCGGAGATTAGATCGGTCACGCGACGACGGCCGATGGCTTGTGAGCTTCGAGTGGAACGCTTTCGGTGAGCAAGCGTTCGACATCCAGCAGGATCAGCAGTCGATTGCCGAGCTTGGCTAAGCCGGTCAGGTACTCGCGGCCCAAACCGGTGACCGTCGGCGGAGTCGGGGCGACTTGGTCCGTTGAGATTCGCAGCACCTCGCTCACGGAGTCGACGACGATACCGGTTGTTTTGCCGGCGAGGTTCATCACCATGATTCGCGTGTCGTCGCCGTAGGGGGCTTCGACCATTCCAAACCGAGCGCGAAGATCGACGATCGAGATCACCGTGCCGCGTAAATTGATCAGACCTTTGACATACGGGACCGTTTGCGGCACCCGCGTGATCTCACCGACGAGGATGATCTCTTTAACCTGCGTGATCTCGATTCCGTACTCTTCATTCGCCAAGCGAAAGCTCACGACTTGCATCGTGGCCAAGGCATCGGGCTGACCTCGGGTCGGCGTGGAAGATCGCGTTGCGGACGTCATCGTTCTGAATCCCAATAATACGATTCCTAATGAATAGTGGCGCTCGCACCCTGGTAAGGTTCAAGGTAGGGGGCGCGGCAGACGGACTTCATGAGTTCCGGATCGAGAGCCGCTTTTCGCCAGGCGTCGATCGCCGCGTCCATCAAGGCGTCGTAGTCTTCGTACC
>CAMCTH010000304.1 GCA_945877965.1 Planctomicrobium piriforme
GCCATGTCTTCGTCCACGCATTGTCGCGCGAGCCGACCGCCGCGGAACTCGGCACTGCCCGCGAGTTGCTGGGGGACAAGCCGACGCCGCAAGCGGTGGAAGATTTACTGTGGGCCGTGCTGATGCTGCCGGAGTTTATGTTGGTGCGCTGACGGAGAAGAAATCTCACGCAAAGGCGCGAAGACGCAAAGGGAGAGAGAAAGAAGAAATTGCTTTTCATCCCTCTCTGTCTTCTTTGCGTCTTAGCGCCTTTGCGTGAGATCCATCTGAATAACGAACGAATCGAAGAAACGCTATGAACATGAATACAAACACGAATCAAGAACGTCTCGCCCGCCGCGACTATTTGAAGCAACTCGCCGCCGCGGCGGCGGCGACGCTGTCGATGAACGCGCCGCGTTTGCTTACGGCCGCCGAGGGGCACAAGGTGGTGCACCCGAAAGCGACGGCCGATTCGTGCATCTTGCTCTGGATGGGAGGCGGCATGGCGGCTCCCGACACTTGGGACCCCAAACGCTACACCGCCTTCAAGCCCGGCACGAAGGTCGCCGATATTCTGAGTACGTTCCCGGCGATCGACACGAACGTCGACGGCCTCAAAATTACCGAGGGCTTGGAGCATTGCGCGCAGGTGAT
Source organism: Planctomicrobium piriforme (assembly GCA_945877965.1). Classification (GTDB taxonomy): domain Bacteria; phylum Planctomycetota; class Planctomycetia; order Pirellulales; family PNKZ01; genus CAMCTH01. Next base: position 637 of record CAMCTH010000304.1, read on the forward strand.
GGATCGGGCGACGCTCGTTCGCTCGCACTATCAGCCCGACCTCGGGCACATTCTCCACTCGCGGCATCAGTATCATTGGCACACCGGCTATGTCCCGCCGCAAACCGTCGCCTGCCCGCACCTCGGTGCGTGGCTCGCGAAAGTGCTCGGCCCGAACAATCCGGTGATCCCGCCGTTCATTAACATCGGCCAACGACTCGAAGGCGTGGGCGAACAAGAGGAGCTCAAGGCCTTCACGACGGCCGGCTTCTTCGGCAACGAGTTCGGGCCGATGAACCTGCCGTTTCCCGAAGAGGCCGCGCAGTCGGTCCGACCGCCGAAGGGAATGGAGCCGGGCCGATTTGAGAATCGCGAACGGTTCTTCCGTAAGCTGATCGATCAAAGCCCGCAGCGCGATTACCTGAGCGACGATCGCCAAGAGTCGCTGCTTCGCGCGATGGACAATGCGTATCGTCTGCTCAGCGCCAAAGAGCGGGCCGCGTTCGACATCACGCTCGAACCGAAAGAGAGCCTGGAGAAATACGACACCGGCCGCTTCGGCCGCGGCTGCTTGCTGGCGCGGCGGTTGGTCGAGTCCGGCGCACGGTTCGTCGAAGTGACGACCGAGTATGTGCCGTTCCTGCATTGGGACACGCACAAAGACGGCCACGAAACGCTCGTCCGGATGAAGAAAGAAATCGATCGCCCGATCGCGCAGTTGGTGCTCGACCTCGAAGCGCGCGGACTGCTTGACCGCACGCTCGTCATCATCGCCAGCGAGTTCAGCCGCGACATGCTCATGGAAGGCAAACCGGGCTCGAACGCGCAGGACCAAACGACGGAAAAGGTCGACTTCATTCAAGAGATGAAGCACTACGGTCAGCATCGGCACTTCACCGGCGGCAGCTCGGTGGTGATGTTCGGCGGCGGGATGAAGGGCGGCTTCGTCTACGGCAAGACGGCCGACGAACGACCCCTCGTAGCGGTCGAGAACCCGGTGAGCGTGATGGACCTGCACGCCACGATCTTCACCGCCATGGGAGTGTCTCCCAAGACGGCCTTCGACGTCGAAAAGCGCCCGTTCTACGCGACCGAAGACGGCAAGGGGCAAGCGGTGATGGAGTTGTTCGCGTAACGCATAGAATGAACCACGGAGGCACGGAGGACGCGGAGAAGAACAAGGCGTCCGCAGATTGCGCAGATTTCGCAGATGAGAAACGGAAGAGGACAAGATCATGCTCGTCTCTCTCAAATCTGTGAAGTCTGCGTAATCTGCGGATGAATGATCCTGTCTTCTCCGCGTCCTCCGTGCCTCCGTGATGAACTAAATCTGAAACAAGGAGGTCGAATCATGTCCGCACAAACGGCCGAACAACTCGCGACGAAAAAGTGCCTGCCGTGCGAAGGGGGCGTCGAGGCGTGTTCGCTTGATCAAGCAAAATCGCAACTGGCGAACTTGCCCGGCTGGCGATTGACGCACGACGGCAAGCGGATTCGCAAGGATTGGACCGTCAAGCACTTCAAGGCCGGCATCGAGTTCTTCAACGCCGTTCGCGACGTCGCGGAAGAAGAACAGCATCATCCCGACTTGCATTTGGAAGGGTACCGCAACGTCTGGATTGAACTCTGGACGCACGCGATCGGCGGCCTCTCGGAAAACGATTTTATTCTCGCCGCCAAGATCGACCGCCTACCGGTGAAGCTGAAGGAAGCGAAGTAGCGGCTTTCTTCGCTTGATGAATAGCAGACGATCGGGAGCTTCGCCCTCTCGGTCTTTTCGGGTATCTTGGCGGCTTCATACCCGAATCCTTTGATCGCGAAAGTGTTCATCGATGTCCGACGCCCCGCGTTACTGGCTGCTCAAAAGCGAGCCCGATTGTTTTTCGATCGATCATCTGGCCGCCGCGCCGAAGCAGACGACGTACTGGAGCGGCGTCCGTAACTTTCAAGCCCGCAACTTTATGCGCGACGACATGCGGCCCGGCGATCGCGTGCTGTTCTATCACAGCAGCGCCGAGCCGCCGGCCGTCGTCGGCTTGGCGACGATCGTCAAGCCCGGCTATCCCGACTTCACGGCCGAGGAAAAGAGCGACGATCACTACGATCCGAAGCACACGAAGCAAAGTCCGATCTGGTACATGGTCGACGTGAAGTTCGACGAAAAATTCCCCCGCGAGTTGGCGCTGCCGGAACTCCGCGGCATCCCGGCCTTGAAGGAAATGGTCCTGCTGCAGAAGGGCTCGCGACTTTCCGTGCAACCGGTCCGCAAAGCGGAGTTCGACGCGATCGTGAAGCTGGCGAAACAAAAATCGCCGGCGAAAAAAGCTTAACTCCGAATGCTTAGCCGCCGCGTCCTCGCGGCGCAAACATAGCTCGCACCGGTCGAGGACGACCGGGCTAAGCGGATATACGATGCTCCACGATCGCCTCGATTGGCTCGACGACGAACTCACGCACTTGCGCGATGCCGATCTCGATCGTCATTTGCAGACGTTCGCCGGTGCGCAGGGTCCGACGCTGGCGATCGCCGGCCGTGAGTTCGTCAACTTCGGTGCGAACGATTATCTCGCGCTGGCCGGCGATCCGCGCCTCGCTGCGGCGGCCGTCGCGGCGACGGAGCGTGAAGGTTGGGGAGCCGGGGCGAGTCCGCTCGTCGTCGGGCATGCGTCGTCGCACGAGCGGCTTGAACGAGAGTTGGCCGACTTCGAAGGGACCGAGGCGGCGCTCTTGTTTGCGACCGGCTATGCGGCGAACGTCGGCGTCGTGACGGCCCTGGTCGGTCGCGGCGACGTCGTCTTCAGCGACGAATTGAACCACGCCAGCATCGTCGACGGTTGCCGTCTCTCGCGCGCCGAAGTCCGCGTCTATCCGCATAACGACGTCGATGCGCTGAGCAAGCAACTCCAAGACGCCCAAACATTTCGTCGTCGAATGATCGTAACCGACGGTCTGTTCAGCATGGACGGCGACGTCGCCCCGCTCGCTTGTCTCGTCGAACTTGCAAAACGAAACGACGCGATGCTCGTCGTGGATGAAGCCCACGCGACCGGCGTTTTCGGCCCGCACGGTCGCGGAACTTGCGAGGCGGCGGGGGTCGAAGACGAAGTGGAAGTCCGCGTCGGCACGCTCAGCAAAGGACTGGGAAGCGTCGGCGGTTTCGTCGCCGGTCGTCGCTCGCTGGTCGAATGGCTGGTGAACAAAGCTCGGCCGTACGTGTTTTCGACGGCCCTGCCGCCGGCCGCCGCTGCCGCGAGTTGCGCCGCCCTCGACGTCGTTCGCACCGAGCCCGCCCGGCGAATCGAATTGTTGCAACGAGCCGAACGTTTGCGGTCGACGCTCCGAGCGCAAGGCTGGGACGTCGGCCCGTCGGTGAGTCAAATCATCCCGCTCGTCGTCGGCGATGCGGCCCGGACGATGCAGTTGGCGGCGCAGTTGCGCGAGCGCGGCTTCTTGGTCCCGCCGATCCGTCCGCCGTCGGTCCCCGTCGGTGCCGCCCGGTTGCGGCTCAGCTTAAGTTACGGCCACACGCCGGAGCAGATCGCGCGACTGACGACGACGCTCGCCGAACTCGCGCCGCGCAGCGATCACTTGCCCGCCTGAGTCCGCACCGATTTGACGATCGCCTCTTCCAACATCGGGGCCCACGGCGACGGTCGGCCGTAGTAAATCATCGACGTCGCTCCTTCGTAGCCTCCCTCGCCCAGCACGCGGCGCGACGGAATGTACGCCATCACGTCGTTCGAGTAGCCGGCGACCCAGGTCTGCTGCGGCCCGAGTTCGTCTTTGATCCGCAACGCATAATCGACGACGACTTCGCCGCCGAGCAGCACCCACCGCGGACCGTCGGCGCCGAGCTTCCAGACCTGCACCGGGTATGGATAGTTCGCGGCGATCGGTCGCCCGGCGGCCAACTCAGCAAGAAACATCCGCGCTCGGCCCGCTTCGAAACGGACGCCCGTCTTGGCCGTCGCTTCGAGTTCCGTCTGCGTCGGCACGCGTTGGAAATCGAGCGTCACTTCTTCGTACTTTGCGTCGATCGCGCCGCGGAGCGGTTGCATTTTGTTGCTCGCCAGGACCGCATCGACCGAGTCGGCCAATTGCGTGCCGTACTTTTGGGCGAGTTCGACCGTGCGTCGCGGCAACGGGTTTTGATCGGCCCCGCAGCCTGCCCAAAAGAGCGCGATCGCGCCGGGATGCCGCTCTTCGAGCGCGCGATAGGCGAAGCCGGGATAATCGCCGCACCATTGATAGAAGCTCAGCACCGTGGCGTGGCACGCGTAGCCGAACGCGACCGCCTTGAGCGAGCCGTCTTCGCCATGCACGGCCAGCACCGGGACGTCGTGATCGCTCGGCCCGTTGAGCGGCGTGCCGGCCTCGCGCAGCTGCACGATCTCCGCCTCTTTGTTCGCCCGACGATTGACGGCGAACGTCGCCTTGCCGTTCCCCCAACTCACGCGCGCCGGTGCGACGTTCTTGAGCGCCAGTCCGACGCAGGCGACGATCTTATCGTGCAGCACGTCGGTGTAGTCGCGCACCAGTTGATGATCTTCCGGGCCGAACGAGTACATGCTCAGCAGGGTCGTTCCCGCCACGGGCCCGCAGTGCGTATGCGAACAGTTCAGCGCGATCTGCTTCCGCGGCACGCCGTGTTCCTTCTCGATCCGCTCGCAAACGGTCTGCATCGTTAGCCGATCGATGCCGACCAGATCGAGCGTGACGAGCACGAACCGCGAAGCATCGGCCCCTTCGACGACGAGCGCCTTGACGTACAAATCGTGCAGCTTCCCCTCAGCCCGATGATCGCGGGCCCCGTAGCCCGACATCCACATCAGCTTGTCCGGCGTGATGACGACCTGCGCGACGCCGGCCTTCCAGGCGTCGTCTGCGACGGCTGGAGTTGACAGTTGACAGAGGGCAGTTGACAGCAAAGCGAGGAAGACGCGCGCGATACAAGTGTCGAACGAATGATTTTTCATACCTACTCCGAAAGTCGATGCCGTCGCGTGCGTCCGCTCTGTCAACTGCCCTCTGTCAACCGTCAACTCTCTACTGCACACTCATCAAATACGCAATCACATCCGCCAGCGTCTGTTGATCGAGTTGCTTTTCCAAACCCTCGGGCATGATCGAGAGGCCGGTGCTTTGCAATTCGTCGATGTCGGTGCGGAGGACCGTGTCGCTTGCATTCTCGGCCCGGCGGAGCGTGATGCCGGCGGCGCTCTCGGCGGCGATCAGGCCGGTGAGCGTGCGGCCGTCGGTCGTCACGACGACGTAATTCACGAACTGCGGGTTCACCTCGCGACTCGGGTCCAAGACGTTCGTCAAAATAAACTCGACGCCGCGGGCTTTGATCGTCGCCAAGTTCGGTCCGATCTCATGGCCGACCCCTTCGACCTTGTGACAGACCGAACAGTTTTTCTGGAACGCGAGTTTGCCGCGGGCCGGATCGCCGGCGAGCTTGAGTGCGTCGCGATAGGCGTCGACGACGTCTTGGCGTCGGCCCG
>CAMCTH010000305.1 GCA_945877965.1 Planctomicrobium piriforme
CGAGCCGATGCTGCGGCGTGCGGACGCTTACCTTGCCGGCCCACGTGCTGAAGATCATCCGGTCGGGCCATTCGATCGGCTTTTGCAGCAGCAGCGAACTCAGATCGACGCCGTCGAGCGGCTTGTCGCCGACGCGCGGGATGCCGCACAGCGAAGTGAGCGTCGGCAGGAAGTCGATCACTCCCGCGATGTGCGAGACCGTATGTCCGGCGGGCAATCCAGCCGGCCAACTCCAATAGCAAACGCTCCGCACGCCCCCTTCGTCGGTCGTTCCCTTCTTCCCCTTCATGCCGCCGGTCCAGCGAAACGTGTTCGGCCCATTGTCGGAAAAGTAGATAACGAGCGTGTCGTCGCGGAGTCGCAACTCCTGCAACTTCGCCAGCACCCGGCCGACGTTCCGATCTTGATTCGCCAACATCGCCAAGGCGCAACGCGTGTGGTCGGCGTTCTCTTGCGCGGCGTCGGTCGCGGGCTGCGTCAGTGAAAGGTCTTTGAACTTTTGCCAATCTGCGTCGGGCACGGCCCACGGCGAATGGGGCGTGGTGAACGGCACGTAGCAGAAGAACGGCTTCGCTTTGTTGCACTCGATGAAGTCGAGGGCCCGATCGGTGCAGACGTCGACGATGTACCCTTTCGTGCGGACCATTCGACCGTCGTCTTCGAGCGGAGCATCGAAGTACTCGCCCCAGTGGCCGGCCGTGTAGCCGAAGTACTCGTCGAACCCGCGAGCGCGCGGATGGTAAGGCCACTGGCTGCCGTTGTGCCACTTGCCGAACGCGCCGGTTGCGTAACCGGCCGCTTTGAAAGCGTCGGCCACGGTCGACTCATCGAGATTCAAGCGCTCAAACCCTTCGCTGACGCCGCGGACGCCGCCGCGCGGATGATAGCGACCGGTGAGGAACTCGGCCCGCGTCGGCGCGCAAACGGGGCAGACATAAAATCGATCGAGCGACACGCCGCCGGTCGCGAGCGAATCGATGTGCGGCGTCGTCGCCTGGCGATTGCCGGAGTGGCCGTAATCGCCCCAGCCGGCATCGTCGGCCAGAAACACGACGACGTTCGGCCGCTCCGCCGCGGCAACGAGATCGCTTCGCGCCGCGACGCCGACGATCGCCGCCGCAATCAATCCCCATTCGACGAGTCGGCGTAGCATGGTATTCCTACCTTACGAAAGTTCGTCGCCTAAAAATCCGAGTCGAGGACGATCCGGTAGCGAGCCTGGCCCGATTCGAGTCGCTCGAACGCCTCGTTGATCCGGCTCATCGGGAAGTGCTCGGTCTGCGGCATGACATTGTGCCGTGCGGCAAATTCCAGCATCGTCTCGATCGCCACCGGCGATCCCGTCGGCGAACCCGACACGCTCTTCTGGCCGAAGATCATCGGAATCGCCGCGATCGCCATCGGCTCCGGCACGGCGCCGACGACGTGCATCCGACCGTTCGGAGCCAGCGTCGCGATCAGCGCGTTCCAGTCTAGCGTCACGTTCACCGTCACGATGAGCAGATCGAACGTCCCGGCCAACTTTTGCATGGCGGCCGAGTCGCGGCTTGAAACGACGTGCTGCGCGCCGAACCCGCGGGCTTCGTCGAACTTGCTTTCGCTCGACGTGAACGCCGTCACGTCGCAACCGTACGCTGCGGCGAACTTCACGCCCATGTGACCGAGTCCGCCGATACCGACGATCCCGACGCGACTCGTCGGCGCGGCGTACATCATGATCGGGTTAAACGCCGTGATGCCGCCGCACAGCAGCGGACCCGCATCGGCGACGTTGATTCCTTCGGGCAGCGGTAAGGTCCAGGCCCAATGCGCACGAACGCGGCTCGCGAACCCGCCGCGCCGGCCGACGATCGTTCCCTGAACCGTCGCGCACAGATGGTGCGAGCCCGACATGCACGAGCGGCAATGCATGCAACTCTCGGAACTCCAACCGATGCCGACTCGCTGTCCGACTTTCAATCCTTTCGCCGCCGAGCCGACCTCGACCACGCGGCCGACGACTTCATGCCCGAACACCGCCGGGAACGTCGTCATGCCCCAATCGTTTTTGAGCATCGAGAGATCGGAGTGACACAGCCCGCAATGCTCGACGGCAACCTCGACCTCCTCGGCTCCGAGCGGACCGAGATCGATTTGCCGCCGTTCCAGTTTTTGTTTCACCCCCGCAGCGACCCACGCATCGACCGTTGCCATATGATTGCTCCTTCGCAATGAGCGGACTGACCCAGGCGCTCGTTATATCGCGCGCCCGCGCCGCTCTCTACCCGTTGCTTGCAAGTGGATCGTGAGCAACTGGATCGCGAGCGTTCGATCCAGCCGCGTCGACTCCCCATCAAGTCGGGCCCGTCGTCGTGACCATTTCCGAACGTGACGCAAATAATCTCCCATTCCTAAACGTCGATGTTCTTGGCCGACGTCGTTTCGCAGAGTAATTTGACGTCGGTCCCCCGCATCGCGGCTCGTATCAAGGCGAATCGAATGAAATCCTGGTTGCTCGGCGCGCTCCTCCTCAGCCTCGTTGCGGTCGATCGGCTTGCGGCCGACGAGTTCGTATTGGTCGAGCCGGGCCGGGAGCCCGCGCCGATCATCGTCTTTGCCGACGCTCCGCCCCGGACTCTGGCCGCCGCCGTTGAACTGGCCGACTACGTCGAGAAAATCTGCGGCCGCCGCCCGCCGCTCATCGACGGCGCGCCGCAGCCCGTGCCCGAGCGCGCCGTGTGGGTCGGCTATCAGCCTGCGCTCAAGACGCTCTTTCCGCAAACCGACTTCGAGTTCAAGCATCCGGAAGAGACGCTCATCGTCGTCGGCCCGCAGCACGTCGTCGTCGCGGGACGCGATCGTTGGGACCCGGCCCGACTCAACGTCGAAGGGGGCAAGGGCCCCATCACCGGCAAGCAGCAGGAGTACGGCACAGTCAACGCGGTCTACTCCTTCTTACAAGATCAACTCGGCGTCCGCTGGCTCTGGCCGGGCGAACTCGGCGAAGACTTCGTGCGTCGCGAACGGATCGCCCTCGCCGCGCAAGAGCATCGTCATCATCCGCAGATTCGTTCGCGCGGCGGCGTGTTTCATTATTCCAGTCTGGGGAACGGCGGCTACGGCACGTCGCACGATTGGACGCTGCGACAACGGCTGCAACTCGACTCGCTGCAAATGTCCGGCGGCCACGGCTTCGGCGATTGGTGGGATCGACATCACGACAAGCATCCCGAGATCTTCGCGCTGCAACCCGACGGCACCCGCAGCGACTTCCCCAGCGCGCACAACGTGAAGCTCTGCATGTCGAATCCGAAGGTGTGGGACCTCTGGCTGCAAGAGGTGGCCGACGACCTGGCCAAGGACCCGAATCTCGAACTCTTCAACGCTTCGCCGAACGACGGTTGGGCCAGCGGACATTGCACCTGCGAACATTGCCGCGCCTGGGATCATCCCGACGGCGAGCCGCGCTCTTTCAACTGGCTCAAGCGCAACGAACTTCACCCGGCGACGAGCGATCGCGACGTCACGTTCGCCAACAAGCTCGGCGAACTGCTGAAGCAGAAGTATCCCGGCAAGCCCTATCGCGTCCTCATGCTTAGCTACGGCCACTCGCGCCCGGTGCCGGTGAAAGCCCGACCTGCCGACAACGTCATCATGTCGATCGTCGCGAATTTCTACGGTCGAACCGGACTCGTCGATCGCGGCTCAACCCGCGGCGACACCTATCGCAAGCAGTTCGAGGGTTGGGCGAAGGTCGTGCCGTCGATGCTCTGGCGACCGAACACCGGCAGCCCAGCCGGTTGGCAACAGGGCTTGCCCGATCTCTCCGTGCAGCAAACGATTCGCGACCTCCAGGACGTCGCCGCCGCGCGCTGCGAAGGGATCTACATCGACGCCGTGTGGGAACATTGGTCGACCGGCGGCCCGCAGTACTATGTCATGGCGCAGCTCGTCTGGAATCCGCAGGTCGACGCCGCCGCCGTGCTCGACGATTACTACGCCCGCGCCTTCGGTCCCGCCGCCGCGCCGGTCCGCGAATACTTCGAAGCGCTCGAAGCCGCGCGGATGAAGTTCACCGCCGTCAATGCCGAGGCCGGCATCTTCAGCTTCCCGCAACTCTACACCGCCGAACTCCTGCAGCAGTCGCAAGCGCGGCTCGATCGGGCGGCCGCCGCCGTCGCGCCCGACTCCGTGCATGCTCGGCGCGTCGCCTTCGTGCAGGCCGGCCTCGACTACACGCGGCTCACCGTCGACAACATCGGCCTGATGGCCGACTACTGGAAGACGAAGGACGCCGCCGTCGCCGGAAAGGTGAAGGAGAATTGGTCCTCGATCGAGCAACTCCTCGCCGCGAATCCGACCGCCATCAACCCGGGCCCCGTGCGCCCGATCACACCTCGCATGGCCGGACTCCATCCCGACTACCCGCCGACGAAAGTGAAAAAGGCCCGCGCCATCGAACTCGATTTGAAATAATCGCGCGAGTCGACGGCGAAGGCCCAGCTCAGGGAGCCGCGGTGTTTACTTCGCCCGTCGCCACACGTGGATGAACTGTCCGTCGTCGGCCGTGGTCGCGAACGTCGTGGGGCGTTCTTTGCCGGTCGCCGCAAAGCAAACTCGGAAATCGCCGTTCGCCATGAACTCATAGATGCCGAGATTCTTGCCGACGGTCGGGCCGGCCGTATCCTGGGCATCAATCTGCTTGGGGCTCTTCGTCGCATCGAGCTTTTGGGTTCCCTGCTTCGGAGCCATCTCGCCGATCTGCACCGTGTACGCGTCGCCGACGATCGTCAGCTTCGAATTCTTGAGGTCCGCTTCCGGCAGCGGCTTGCCGGCCGCTTCGCCGCTCACCAAGGTCCAAGTTCCGGCCGTCGCTTTCATATCGTCGGCCGCCCCCTGCTTCTCTTCCTGCGACGACTGACATCCCATCAATCCGCAGACGACGAACAGACCGGCGGCGAGACTCGCAAGATAAGAATGTTTCACAGCGTGATCCTTGAAGAGAAGGGGGTGCAACGAGGAACCCTACCTCATGGGAAAAGGGGGTTTTCGACAGCGGCAGAAAACCGCACGCCGTTCGGCGCACAGGTCGTCCGGGTTAGACCGAAAGTTCCAGCCCGGCCGAGACCGCTGTGCGGATCGTCCCAGTTCGGCCGGCCCAACCCATCGTCGTTGCCGTTCGGCAACAAAGGCGAGAGAGAAGTTCACGACGAGGTTCGCACTCGGCCCGTGCACCGAAGGAAGACCGCATCTCCTGGGGTGCGCGGAATACCGCGCGGGCCTGTGCACCAACGGTGCACCATCGCAAAGCCCAGGGTCGCGGTACGCCGCGCACCCTGGGTCAACGCCCACCCCATGTCGTTCCGACCCTGAAGGGGTCGCATAACATGAATCCGGCGCAACGTGATTCGCCGCTGAAACCCCTACAGGGTTCACGAACCGAAAGAGACCGCATCCCCGGGGTGCGCGGAATACCGCGACCCCGGGCTATGAGCTAGAACCGCTTCGCGGTTAGCCGGAGTTCGGCCGACTCAGCGGCAACGTGAGTTGTCAAAGACCCCTGGCACCCGGCGCGCAGCATCACGCAGAGCGCGAACAAAAATCTTCGGCGTCGCCGTTCGGGCTGGGGTCGGACGAGGAAAGGGTTCGAACAAGTGGCCCGGCCGCAACGGCCGAACGGCGACGCACAGGATAACGCCCGATCGTGTTACCCCGCGCGGGCAGAACCTCGTCCGACGTGCATGATCTTTCGATCACACAGGCCGGACGACTCCACGGTCGGGGGCGCAACAGCACGATCTCTGATCCCGGGCTGTTCCCTCGTCACGAATCACCCGTGTTCGCGACGAACCCGAGACCGCGACGTTCGGCAAGTGCTCGATCGACGATGTTAAACCGAGCCGGGGCTTGTCCGCACCGGAGCTCGCATCGCGATGAATCCCTACCGCGCGCCGCAGGCCGCCAAGTTCGAGGTCTGATCACAACCCCGAACCCGCAAAGGCACTATGCCGAACAGGCCGGCCCAATTTCAAGTACGAAATCTCTGGGGTAGCCCCGACACGGTCCGCCGTAAGAAGGAAAAGAGGCCAAGCGAGAGAAAACTCCCATCGCTAACGCGACATCGAGCACCAGTTG
>CAMCTH010000306.1 GCA_945877965.1 Planctomicrobium piriforme
CTTCGCGCGGTTGGCCGCCGGCCGATGTTCACCTATAATTGCTCGTCTAAGGCGATCCGGAGGTTGTTCGATAAGGAACTGGTTCGATGGCGAAAGTCGCGCCCCGCAAGAAGCTTCCCAAAGAGTTGGCGGTCATCAACGCCGACAACTGCACCGGCTGCGAGTCGTGCCTGGAAGTCTGCCCGGTCGATTGCATCACCAAGATTCAACAGTTCGACGGCCTCGGCAACTTGCAGAGTTGGTGTCAGATCGACCTCGAGCGCTGCGTCGGTTGCGAAGTCTGCGTCCACATTCCGCAGAAGAAGACGAACCCGTACGAACTGACGGTCTGCCCGTGGGACGCGATCGAAATGGTCCCGACGGAGCAAGTCGCCGTCGCCGTGGCACAAATCGGCGGCCCGCCGGAATACATCCGCGAGCACTGGGACCGCTTGGTCGGCACGGCCCAGCACTTGGCTGAGCTTAAGGCGTCGAGCTAGACGACGCGCGGTTCGCTTTTGCGTGCGACGCGAATGTCTCATTTAGCCGCGGGGCTCGACCCCGCATGCTCAGCCCTGCGAATCAATCATCGTCGCGATGCATACTCGCGATCCACACGCGGGGACAAGCCCCGCGGCTAAATGCTTAAACGCGCGTCAGTACGTTCTGCATGTACTCAATACTCTCGCGGGCCAGCACTTCCGAGCCCAGCGTGTAGTCGAACACTTCGACGCTGACCCAGCCGCGATAGTCGATCTCGCCCAACGCTTGGAAGATCGGCACGAAGTCGAGTTCCCCCATGCCGGGCCCGCGGAGGTTCGGATCGTTCGCGTGGAAGTGGACCATCTCGCGACGGAATTTTCTTAGCAAATCAGGAATCGGCGTCGACTCGCTCGACATCGCTTTGCAATCGAGATGCAGCCGACAGTGCGACGAGCCGACCATTTCGCATAGTTCGACTCCCTCGGCCGCCGTGTTCAAGAAGTTGCCGTCGGCCGGACCGAGCGGCTCGACGGCGAGCGTAACGTCCAACTCTTCCAACGTCGGCATTGCCTGAGAAAAAACCTCGGCCGCGTACTTCATCGCCTCTTCGCGCGAGACGCCGGGTAACAGGTTCCGCTGCAGCGGCGACCCGAACACCATCACGCTGCCGCCGAGATCGCGACACAAGCGAGCGAGTTCCTTCACATACTCCGTCGTCGCCGTGCGAACGGCGGCGTCGGGCGTCGTCAGATAAAAGCCCTTCGTCTTCGCCAGCAGCCAGTGCAGGCCGATGATCTCGAGGTCCGCCGCTTTGGCTTGCCGCACGACCTCGGCCCGTTGCGCCGCCGTGATCTCGCGGGCATCGGTGTTCAGCGTGAACGGCGCGATCTCGATGCCGGTGTAGCCGCACTCCCGCGCGAAGGCGAACGCCTTGTCGAACGGCCAATCTTGGAAAGTCTCATTGCAAACGGCGAATTTCATGGTCGAGCTCAGCACTAGATACAGGAGGATTTAACCACGGATGAACACAGATCAACACCGATTTGTTTTCATCTTATCTGCGTTCATCCATGTTCATCGGTGGTTTCAATTCATTTGTCGAAGCCGTTAGAATACGCGATGCTCGTTCCGCCGCAACCCGTCGCTTGAGTCTGTCATGTCGCTCACGTACGATCCCGCCGTCGCGCTGGCCGCGCTCCGCCGCAAGGACAAGCCTTTAGCTGCCGTCATGCGTCGCGCAGGCCCGTTCACCTTGAAGCCCGAGCGGATGGTCAGCCCGTTTGCCGCACTCCTGCAGGCGATCGTCCATCAGCAACTCTCGGGCAAGGCGGCGAAGACGATCTACGGCCGGGTCGCCGCCCTGTTGCCCGACCCCAAACGACCGACGCCCGAAGGACTGCTGCGGCTGAAGGAACAAGCCTTGCGCGGGGCCGGTCTGTCGCACAATAAATTTCTCGCCGTGCACGACTTGGCGGCGAAGACCGTCGACGGCACGGTGCCGACGCTCCGCAAACTGCGCGGCATGAGCGACGCCGAGGTGGTCGAACGATTGACCGCCGTGCGCGGCATCGGTGTCTGGACCGTTGAGATGCTGCTGATGTTTCGTCTCGGTCGCCCCGACGTCCTGCCGGTCGCCGACCTAGGCGTGCGGCAGGGATTTCGGCTAACTTACGAACTGCCCGAGATGCCACATGCCGACCATCTGACGGAACACGCCGAACGTTGGCGTCCGTTCCGCTCGGTCGCCAGTTGGTACATGTGGCGCGCCGTTGATCTCCATCGGGTTCAGGGTTCGTAGTTCAGGGTTCAGGGTTGAAAAAGCACCCAACTACGAACGATGAACCACGAATCGCGAACAAAACCTGGAACCCCGAACCCTGAACCATGAACATCTCCGAAAAGTTTGAAAGCGGCCTGTCGTACGAAGCGTTCCTCACGAAATACGGCACCGACGAACAGCGCAGCCGTTGGGCGAAGTTCCACGCCGCGGTGAAGCTGAAGCCCGCACAGATCGACTTACTCAAATCGTTCACGCGCGAGATGAAGGTGATCGTGCTGGCCGGCGCTTGGTGCGGCGATTGCGTCAATCAGTGCCCGATCTTCGACTACTTCGCGCAAGCGACGCCGACGATCCAACTCCGCTTCTTCGATCGCGACGACAACCCCGACTTGGCCGAGCGGCTCAGCATCTGCGGCGGGGCGCGCGTGCCGGCCGTACTGTTCGTGAGTGAAGACAATTTTGTGTGTGGACAATACGGCGACCGAACCCTCGCCAAGTATCGTTCGGTGATGGCGCAAATGGCCGGTGCTTCATGCCCGACGGGAATCGTGCTGCCGGAGCAGTCGGAAATCGAGGCCGTCATCCAATGCTGGCTCGACGAGTTCGAACGCATCCAATGGATGCTCCGCACGTCGGGCCGCCTGCGCAAACTACACAACGACTAGAAACAAATACATCCGCGGTCAAAAGCGTCCGCAGATTGCGAGGATTTCACACATTTGAAAGGGAGAAGAAGACTCTCCTTCTCATCTGCGAAATCCGTGTATTTTGCGGATGCCTTCTTATGGTGCGAGCGTCGCCTCGGCCGACGGTGCTGATTTCACGCCCGCCGTGTTGACGGCGATCACGCGATATCGCGACGATTTTCCGCCGGTCGTCGACTTATCTTCGAACTTCATCTCGGGCAGCGGCTTTTCCGGCGTGTCGTGATACGACATGGCTTGAAACAGCGGCTTGCCGAATTTGGCGATCGGCTTCTCCGGCAGTTGCACGAGCGTCTCGCCGTTGCGTTCGACAACGAACCCGCCGAGACCGCTTTCGAAATCGGCGTCGGCTGACCAGGTGATCGTCACGGTGCTCGGGCCGTCGCGCGAGACATTCACGTTCTGCGGTGCGGCGGGGGGCGTGGAATCTTCAACAAAGCCGGTCTTCAAGTATTCATCGTAGAGCCGCGACAGCCGATCGTTCGGCAGCCAACTCGGCTCGGCCGAGAGTTCCGGCTTCGGCACCAATCTACCCCGCGCCAGATTGATCGGCCGCAACGTCGGCGACTTCGATCCCGGCGGCGGCAATCGCAACTCCAGGCAGACGTCGAAAAACGGAATCGCTAAGTACCGCGAGTCGCCGCACTCGTGGGCCGTCCGCGGATCGGGAGCGAACCCGATCGGGGCTCCCTGCTTGCGATACGATTCGAACATCGCGAGCCCGCCGTCGTAGGCGATCTTGAACCGCTCGTGGTCCTTCTCTTTGGCGCCGGGGTTCTGCATCATCGGAATCGCCAGCACGGCCGGCGTGATCTCGGGCTTCTCGATTTCGCCACGTTCCCAATACGGAAACGCGCCGCCGGAGCGGAACCAGATCGCCGCGATCCGCTCGGGATCCATGGTTTGCATCAGGCTGGCCCAGAACGCGCCGCCGGAGTGTCCCCACAAACACCACGGAACCGTTTTGAGCTCCGGCCGTTTCGCCTGCACGGCGAAGTCATCGAGCGCGCGCAGGAAAGTCTTGTGCGAACCGTTACGAGGGTCGCACCAGAGTCGGCAGTTCTCGCCGTCCTTCTGATGATACGACGGCCCGAGCAACGCGCAGTTCCACTTCGCGGCAAGCGCCTGCCAATGCAGATCATACGCCGCCGTCGCCCCGCCCTGGCACGCCCCGGTGCCGCAACCATGCTGATGGACAATCACGCCCCGCAACGGCGCAGACAATTCGGGAATCCAAATCGTGTACGTCACCCCGAGTGAAAGCTCACCCGGCTCGGTCGAGGGTTCGTATGTCACGTCGAAGTACGAGCCAGCCGATATAATCGACGACCAACTGCAAATCGCAAAGACCAGCGACAGACGCACAAAGCTCATTTCATTCCCCTTTGCGTCTTCGCGCCTTTGCGTGAGATTCTGCTCTTCTCTATCCCGTCGGCAACTCAGCCACGAACAGCTGCGTGAACTCGCCGGCATTGACGTTGAAGTAAATCCGGTTGCCGTCGGCGCTGAAGGCCGGATGGGCATGGCTGACGCGCCACGATCGGGCGCCGCGATTCCCGACAAACTTGTGGACGATCTCATGCCGATTCCCGCGCAGGTCGGCGATCATCACGGCCCATTCGCCGACTGGACCGCCGAGCGATTCGGTCAGGCCGTCTTGCACAAAGATCTTGCCGTTCGGGCTCACCGACGGATGCTGGCCGCGCAGCGACGGGACATTCGGAATCCGGATCATCGCGGCTCGCATGTCGGCATCGAACAGGATGTTTCCCATTTCAATCCAGTGATACGAATCGGGATGCCAGGCCGGATGGCCCCACTTCTCGCGCATGCCGGTGATTTCATTTTTCACCAAGTCATAGAAGACGATCCCCTGCCGCTGGCTGGCCCCCTTCGACATATAAACGTCGCCGCCGTTGCCGGCAGCCATCTTGAAGAAAGCACGCTTGTGGTCGGGGCTGATCGTCGGGAAGGCGATCGAGGTCGGCTTCCCCATGAAGAGCGTGCTCAACCAGTCGCCGTATTTTTTCTCGACGTCGGTAATCTTGCACGACGTGTTGAGTTCCCCCTTCGCGACGTCATAGAGATAAAGATCGCGATACTCGCCCGGGTTCCAATGGCAGCCGTAGAGCGGCAGCGTGTGACCGTCGCCGCGACCGAAAGCGAGCTGACGATCTTCGGCCACAATCTTCTTCGCGCCGGTCTCGACGTCGACGACGACGACTCGCCAACGCTTGTCGACCACTTCGTGGAACGCCACCGCCTTGCCGCCGAGCGTCCATTGCTGCAACGCGACGCGATGTGCGTCTTCGGTGTGCACGTCTTCGGCTAGCGTCGTCTCTTTGCCCGTCGCGCGGTCGAGGACGACGACGTTGCCGACGTGGGCCGCCTTATCGGTCGACGCAAAGAACACGACCCGCCGGCCGTCGGGGCTTTCCGGGTTCAGCAGATAGTAGGTGTGCATCGAGTGCCGATTCTCGACTTTCGACACCGGCGAGATTTTGACTCCCTTGCTCCACGGGGCGACCGGATCGTCGGTCGATTCGGCGGCAAAACCGTTGCGGGAAAGCAACCCGGCGGTTCCGGCGAGCGTGGCGGCGGCGAGAAACTGACGGCGGTTCGACTCGTGCACGGCAGGAAATCCTTGCGGGGGGAAAGGAGCGGCAGTCGCGTCATCATCGGGCCCGCAGGCCGGGAAATCAAGCGATTAGCCTGTCGTCACGGGCCTCATCCCTCGCGAAATCACAGCATGCCGATGACAGGCCGCCCCTCCCCAGAGCGGAACTCGGCCGACAACATCTGTTTAAACGAATAATGTCTTGACGAGTGTCGTTCGAACCGATAATTAGTAAGGTTATGGCCGCCGTCTCTTCCAAACCCGCCGCCGGTAAGAAAGCCAAGAAGTTCGACTCGCTCGAACAGGAAGCCTACCTGCAACTATGGCGGACCTACGACCGCCTGAAGTTGTTGGAAGACGAACTGTTCGGCCGGTACGAACTCTCGGCCCAGCAGTACAACGCGCTGCGGCTGTTGCGTTCGGTGCAACCCCAAACGATGCCGACCTCAGCCCTCGGGGCGCGATTGATTTCGCGGGCACCCGACATGACGCGGCTGCTCGACAAGTTGGAAGAGCGCGGCCTCGTCCGCCGCGAG
>CAMCTH010000307.1 GCA_945877965.1 Planctomicrobium piriforme
CCGACTCGCGATTGTTCGCCGAACTGCAAGTCGTCGAACAACCTGATTGCGGTGACGACCCGACCGCCCCGCAACGTCATCCCGAGCCCGACTTCTATGTGCTTGGAGCCAAGACCTTCGGTCGTTCTCCGGGTTTTAACCTAGCGATCGGTCGCGAACAAATTCGCCGCGTCTTCACGATCCTCGGCGATCGTGAGGGACTCGATCTCTACAAGACGTATCCGCGATAGTCCGGGAAGCAGAACCGCTTACTGACGTGCGCGACTCGGAAAGATGTTATTCACCGGTCACTTCGACGAGTTCGCGAGCGACCGCCTCGATGCGCTCGGCGTCGATTCGCTGTGCTTCGTCGGCGAAGCCTAAGAGTAACGCGAGATCGCAGAGGCGATTGATGTCGCGCGGCACGCCTTGCGAGATGGCATGGACCGTATCGAGCGCGTCGGAGTCGAACAGATCGGCCGCGCCGCCGACCGCTTGCAGGCGATGTTGCACATAGGAGTGCGTCTCGTCGTGCGAGAGCGCACGCAACATGCACTTCACACCGAGGCGTTGTTCGAGTTGCGGCAGGCGCGAGATCGTCGGCAGCAGCGACGTTTGTCCGACGAGCACGAGCGTCGCCGCCGGTCGCCCTTCGTATTCGATGTTCAACAGCAGCCGCAATGCCTCGAACGTTCGCGTCCCTTCGAGCAAGTGCGCTTCGTCGACGATCAGCAAAGTGTGTTTGCCGGTCGCGGCGATCTCCAGCAACTTGCGTTCGACGGCTCGAACGGAAACGTCGAGCGACGCCTCTTCGCGAGCAGCATTCACATCGGCCCCAAGTTCGCAGGCCAGATAGGACAGCAACGCCGCCGTCGGCATTTGCGGAAACGTCAGATGAATCGTCGGTCCGCTCTCGGCCGGCAAACGATCAGCCAACAAGCGAGCGACGAGCGTCTTGCCGACGCCGGCCGGCCCGACGAGCAACGCCGCCCCGCTCCGACTCTCGACGGCATAGCGCAACTTCAGCAACGCCCCTTGATGCGCCTCGCCCGGGTAGTAAGCCCGCACGTCGCACCCGCCGCCGAACGGCTTAAGTTGGAGAGACCAATAGGATTCGTACATGGAGAGAGTTGCCAGTTGTCAGTTGCCGGTGGTCAGTAGGAGCAACGCCGCGGACACATCTTCTGCTATCTGGCCACTGGCAACTGGCCACTGGCCACTGCCGCCTAGTACCCTTGGATCTCGGTGAAGTTCTCGGCCACGTCCCAATGACGGACGCCGAGGACGGCCAGACGTCGGCCCACTTCTTGGATCTGTTGCGGCGTCGTGCAGCGGCGGTCGCGAACGACCAACGCATCGTCGAGCGAGTAACCGCCCAGAGCCGCCGCGAGTTCGATCGTTGCCGCGTCGTCATGCAGCGGACCGGCGTCGAGCAGCACTAAGTCGAAATGTTCGCGAAGCCGATCGAGCGCGTCGGCCAAAAAGCGGTTCCCTGCCAAGGCCCGTGGGTTAGCCAGTCCGTTGCGCAGCGGCATCAGCGTCAGGCGATCGTCGAGCGACTCGACGAGCACATCGGTCAGCGGCAGACGTTCGGCACACGCATCGTCCCAACCCAACTCGGGTCGCAGCCCCAGCAGGTCCGACAAGTTCGGCTGCCGCAGGTCGAGATCGACGATCACCGTTCGCAGGTTCCGATTCGACGCCATCCGGGCCAAGGCCAACGTGATGAGCGAGCGTCCCGAGCCCCGTTCAGCCCCAGTGACTACCAACGTCTTGCGATCGGTGCGGCAGCGTTCGGTCAACTCCGTAGCAAACTCGGCGAACTCTCCGCCGGCCGCGGCGATGAGCACTTCCAGCTTTCGGGGCCAAGCGAAATGCTGCGTCTCGTAGGCGGCTCGCATCTCGTCGACCGCCGGCGAAGCGGCATGCACCGTCGTCTCGGGAGCAGCGGCCGTCGCATTCACCTGCGACAACCGCTGCGTGAGACGTTCGATTTCGGCCGATTGCGTTTCGGCTTCACTCAGATCGGCGACGAGCCCATGCAAGTAATGCGGCACGTAATTGCTCGCATGCGGATCGTCGACATAGAACTTCCGCGGCGCGGCTTTCGGCGCGACGTCGATCGGCATGCCGGTCGGCGAGAGTTGTTTCGTCTCCGCCGGAGCGAAGGACGGCGCAGGCGACGTCGTCGCAGCAGCCGCTGCCTTGCGGGCGCTCCCCGCCTGATAGGCGCGAATGAAAGCTTGATCTAGCGTGCTCATGGTGCGGTCTCACTGATTGAAGCTCGACGGATCGTTCCTTCAAGGCGGGCACGCGGTTTCACACCTGCGTCGCTGGAACGAAGCACGGGCGAAGCCGAGGGATTGGGTCCCAGTTGCGGCAGCGACGGAGCACTTAAGGAGCCGGGTTGATTGGCCAACGGCGGTGCGATCTGGGGGCCGCTCCCCGAGTTCGTCGACACGTTTGCCGAGTTGCCGGTCGCCCACGGCGGCACGTCGCGCGAGTCAAGACCCGGCAACGGTTGCGGCGGCGGCAAAGCCGGTTGAGCGACCAACACCGAACCCGGCGGACCGATCGGCGTGCCGAACAACGTTTGCGGCGCGGAAAGCGGAGTTTGAATCGGACCGTTGCCGCCGATCATCGACGACGGCGAAGGCATCGAGACCTGAGGCATCGCCATTTGCGGCGCGCCCGAGGGGTCGACGGCAGGATCGATCGTAGTCGAACCGCCGGTGAACATCGCAATGATGGCGGCAAATTGCAGCCCGAGCGCCGCAACGCCGGCCAACAGCAACTTCGGTTGTTGCATGACGATCAGTAATCGCGGCAGCGAAAGTTTGCCGTTCGGTGCGACTTGTTCGATGACCTGACCGACCGGCGCGCGGACCAAGTCGACCAGTTGCTTGCGGACGGCCGAGGCGACGCGATGCGATTTGGTTTCCGGTCGCTCGGCCGCTGCCAGTTCTTGCATGACGGTATGCGGCGGATCGACGCGGCGGCGCGACGCCGGACGAGGCGGACCGATCGCGACGGCCGACAGCGCATCGAGGTCCGGGAGATGCAGCACCACGCGCGGCGGCGTCTCTGGCGAACCGCGCGTCGTCAGTAAGTGTCTGCGCGATACGGCGGCCGCGCGGTCGCGGGTCGCCGGTTCGGCATGATCCCAACTTTTCTCGGCCATGCGGGTCGTCCCTGACTCGAAGGCAAAACGAAAGCGCGAAATCGCCAGCCTACACCGGCACGTCCTCCATCATCGGGCGACGACGCTATCGATCTTGAGGAATGTTTCGGTTTCGTAGACTGGGTAGAATGCAGTCCAACGGTCGTTGCTGGCGTCGACAAGCCTTGTGAGGCGGGGTCCGGCGCGACATACTGGGCGACTAATCGACTGAAGTGATTGACAGATATAGCTTTCCGACGGAGAAACCCGCGTGGCGGTTCACAATTCTCGGCAAACACAGGCGACGATCGACCAACTGCTCCGCGAGCGGATCCTCGTGCTCGACGGCGCGATGGGGACGATGGTCCACCGGCTGAACTTCGGCGAGGCCGAATACCGCGGGGCCGCTTTCGCGAACACCCCCAAGGACGTCAAGAACTTCATCGATATCCTCTGCGTCTCGCAACCGCAGGCGATTCTCGACATCCACAATCAGTATCTCGCCGCCGGCGCCGACATCATCGAGACGAACACGTTCGGTGCCACGAACGTCGCGATGCACGACTTCGGCCTCAGCCATTACGTCCGCGACCTGAACCTGGCCGCCTGCAAACTGGCTTGCGAAGCCCGCGACGAGTGGAACCTCCGCACGCCCGACAAGCCGCGTTTCGTCGCCGGCTCGATCGGCCCGACGAACCGTCAACTCTCGATCTCGGGCGATGTGAACGACCCGGGCAAGCGAACGACGACGTTCGACGAAATGATCGAAGCGTACTACGAACAGATCGATGCGCTCGTCGAAGGGGGCGTCGACATTCTGCTGCCCGAGACGGCATTCGATACGCTCGTCTTGAAGACGGCGCTCTTCGCGATCGAAAAGTACTTTACCGACAAGAAGATTCGGCTGCCGGTCATGGCGTCGGTCACCATCTTCCAAGGGGGCCGCACCCTGTCGGGCCAAACGGTCGAGGCGTTTTGGACGTCGATTCAGCACGCCAATCTGATGAGCGTCGGCTTCAACTGCGCGCTCGGGCCGTCGCACATGCGTCCATACGTCGAAGACTTGTCGCGGCTCGCGCCGATTCCGCTCTCGTGCTATCCGAACGCCGGCTTGCCGAACGCCTTCGGCGGCTTCGACGAGACGCCCGAGATGATGGGGGACGTCCTTGGCGCGTATGCCGAGAACGGCTGGCTCAACATCGTCGGCGGCTGCTGCGGCACGACTCCCCCGCACATCAAGGCGATCGCCGAAGCTGTGGCCAAACATACTCCGCGCAAGCCGGCGACCCGCGACGGGTTCATGCGGCTGAGCGGCCTAGAGCCGTTCGTCGTCCGGCCCGAGACGAACTTCATGAACATCGGTGAGCGGACCAACGTCACCGGCAGCAAAAAATTCGCGAAGCTGATTCTCGACGAGAAGTATGAAGATGCGATCGGCGTGGCCCGCGAGCAGGTCGAGTCGGGCGCGAACGTGATCGACATCAACATGGACGAGGGGATGCTCGACGGCGTCGCTGCGATGACGAAGTTTTTGAACCTCGTGTCGGCCGAGCCCGAAGTCTGCCGCGTGCCAATCATGGTCGACAGTTCGAAGTGGTCGATCCTCGAAGCCGGCCTCAAATGCGTCCAAGGTAAAGGGATCGTCAACTCGATCAGCCTCAAGGCGGGCGAGGCCGAGTTCTTGGAACAAGCTCGGATCGTGCGCCGCTACGGCGCGGCGGTCGTCGTCATGGCGTTCGACGAAGTCGGCCAAGCCGTGACGGTCGAAGACAAAGTCCGCATCTGTCAGCGCGCGTACAAGTTGCTGACCGAGACGGTCGGCTTCCCGCCGGAAGACATTATCTTCGATCCGAACATTCTGACGGTCGCCACCGGCATCGAAGAACACAATCGCTACGCGATCAATTTTATTGAGGCGACGAAGCAAATTAAGGCACTCTGCCCGGGAGCCAAAATCTCGGGCGGCGTCAGCAACATTTCTTTCTCATTTCGCGGCAACGAACCGGTCCGACAGGCGATGCACTCGGCGTTTCTTTATCATGCCGTCAAAGCCGGGATGGATATGGGAATCGTCAACGCCGGGCAACTCCCCGCGTACGACGACATTCCCAAAGACTTGCTCGAACGGGTCGAAGACGTATTGTTCGATCGTCGCCCCGATGCAACCGAGCGGATGCTCGAGTTCGCGGCCAGCGTGAAGTCGTCGGGACCGCGCGACCTGAGCGCCGAACTGGCGTGGCGGAACGAGCCGATCGAGAAGCGACTTGCGCACGCGCTGATGCGCGGGATCGTCGAGTACGTAGAGGCCGACGCCGAAGAGGCGCGGAAGACGTATCCGTCGTGCCTCGCGATCATCGAAGGGCCGCTGATGGACGGCATGCAGCAGGTCGGCGATCTCTTCGGCGCGGGCAAGATGTTTCTGCCGCAGGTCGTGAAGAGCGCCCGCGTCATGAAGAAGGCGGTCGCGTATCTCTTGCCGTTCATGGAAGAAGAAAAACGCAAGAGCGGCGCGGTCGACAAGCCGCGCGGCAAGATTTTGCTCGCGACCGTCAAAGGCGACGTCCATGACATCGGCAAGAACATCGTCGGCGTCGTGCTCGGCTGCAACAACTACCAGATCATCGACCTGGGCGTGATGGTCGCCTGCGATAAGATCCTCGAAACGGCTAAGACCGAAGGGGTAAACATCATCGGCCTCAGCGGCTTGATCACGCCGAGCTTGGATGAAATGGTCCACGTCGCGCGCGAGATGCAGCGTCAGGACTTCAACGTGCCGCTGCTGATCGGCGGTGCGACGACGAGCGCGAAGCACACGGCCGTCAAGATCGCTCCACAATACGGCAACAGCACGGTCCATGTCCTCGACGCCTCGCGGAGCGTCGGCGTCGTCGAGCAGTTGCTGAACCCGCGTTCGCAAGCCGACTTCGACGCCGCCAATCGGGCTGCGCAAATCGAGAT
>CAMCTH010000308.1 GCA_945877965.1 Planctomicrobium piriforme
TGAGCAGCAGTTCCAGCCGCACGCGGCATTCCATTTTCAAAGAACCACGGTGTTCGCGCACGTGAACGCCTCGGAGACTTCGCCGTTTTCCCGAAACCCACCCCAAAACCGCTGAACAGGCGTCAAGCGAAAAGGCGTTGGATCAGCGCAGCAGGGGCAGCCGACCGTTGCCGAAGGTTCACCGCAGGCTTAGGATCATGCGGCTCGCCGCAAAGAACCAAGCAATTTAATATTGTGGCGACGGCGGTCTCAACCGTAGCCATCGACCGCCGCCGACAATCTTCTTACGATCGCCTTCGTTCGTTTTCGCCGCTCCTTCCCGCCGTGAGATCACACCATGCTTCGTTCCCGGCTCGTCGGATGGTTGCTGCTTGGTATCTTCGTGCAGGCCGTTGAATTGCGGGCCGCCGCCCCGGCCGCTCCGGCATCGGCCAAGCCGGTGCCGACCGCGACCGCCACAGGCACCGCCGCCTCGGCCGCGCCGACTCCGCCTCCGCGATTGAACGCGCTGCCGGTCGAGCATGCGTATCAGAAGACGTTGCGCAGCTATCTCGCCTCGCTCAAGGAGAAGGACTTCGACCACGGCGTGACGACGAAGTTCGAGAACACGCACGCCGTCTCCGATCCCGAAGAGCAATATCGCTTTTATCTATCGACGCTCACGTTGCACCCGCTGGTCGGCACCAAGCGCGGCGTGCCGGCGGTCAACACGCCCAACAAAAATTTCACGTTGGCTATGCTCGAAACGCCCGAGGGCGTGAAGCGGCCGCCGATCTATCACGATGCCTTGGCCCAGCTCATTCACTGGAAGTACGACGGCAACCCGTATTACGGTAACAAGGGGTTGAAGTTGCGGGCCTTTGTCAGCATGGTCGTCGGCTTGGTAATGCTCGACGAGCAGCTAGAACATGCTCCCGAACTCGGCGGCAGCCGAACCGATTGGCTCGCCCCGTCGGTGCTGGCGTTGGCGTTTCCGTACAAGTATGTGACCGACGTCGTGCCGGAACCGGCCCGCAAGGCATACCGCGACGGCCTCGAGAAAATGGGTCGCCGTATCCTCGATTGGGGGCCGAAGCAGGAAGAGCCGAACCTCGACGTCGTCGCGACCGTCGCCCTTTGGTACATCAGCGACGCGCTCAACGATCCGAAGTTCACGGCCGAAGCCGAAGCGTACGCCAAACGGTTCTTCACGGATCCGCAATACTTTCATCCGGCCGGTTACTTCGTCGATCGCGGCGGCATCGACCTCGGCTTCTCCGGACAGACCAACTACTTCTCGACGTGGCTGGCGCTAGTCAGTAAGTGGACGTTCGTCATCGAAGCGGTCGAAAAAATCCATCGCCTGCGGGCCCATGTCACGTTGCCGCAGCCCGACGGCAAGACGACGCTCGGCCCGAGCCACTATCACAATCGCTTCAGTGCCGACGCTTGGCGCGATCAATGGGAATGGGGTGCGTTCCGCGACACGGCCGCCGCGCTGGTGACCGACGAAGCGGCCTATCTCACGAGCCCGCTGACGACCACGATTCTGGCCGGGGCTGCGCAGAAACGGGCCGGCTTCTGGCAGTTTCAGATCAACGAGAATCCGAAACTGCGCACCGCGCCCGGCTACCTGAAGACCGAGGACATCGCCAACGGCGTGTGGAAGTTCGGCATCTGGCCGAGCTACAACTTCCCGGCCCAAGTGAACTACGGCTACGTCGCGTATCCGGCCAGGGCATACGCCCATCGCAAGGCGCTCGAGGATGCGAACTCGCCGCTGTTGAAGTCGCCGTTCTTGCGCGATGAGAACTTCGTTCGTGAGTTCGACAAAGCGTTCTTCGCAACGAAGCAACCTTCGTACGCCGCGATCCTGCACACCGGCCCGATCGGCAAGTTCGATCAGGAATCGAGCTTCGCCCTACTGCCCGGCCCGTACGGCCTGGGCGGCGGGCAACTCTCGGCCTTCTGGACGCCGCAGACCGGTTCGTTGATTTTGGGTCGACGCGGCGGCATGTCGTGGGACAAGACGTTCGACCTGATCGAAGAGTGGCGTCTGTGGCCGATCCACGCGGTGTCGGGCACGCGCGTCGACGGCAAGATCTTTACGACGGCGAGAATCACGCAGCCGGAAGTGACGGCCGATCTGAAAGCCGACGGCGGCACCGTCCGCGTGAATGGCATCGTCCCGCGGAACATGCTGGGGCAGACGAAGGCTCTCGACGGACGGCTGGAGTATGCCCGCACGTTCACGTTGGCGAAGGACTGCGTCCACGTCGAGACGACGCTCAAGACGACCGGCCAGGACAACTTTTCGGACTTGTACGAGACGCTGCCGGTGCTGCTCCGCGAAGGCGCGGTTCCGCCGAAAGCCGCCGACACGTCGACGACGATCGAGTTCCGCTCCGGTAAAGGAGCGTGGGCGACGGCGAGTCCCGAGTGGACCGACGGCGTGACCGCGGTGCGACTGGCCCGTTTCGGCGGCGCGGTGCTGGTCGAGTTCGAGCGGCCGCGGCGCGTGAAACTCGGCGACGAGTGGAGCGACAAGTTCCTGTCGCGCGTCGTCTGCCGCAACGTGCTGATCGATTTGATCGAGCAGAACGACAAGCCCGCAGTGGTGCTAGAAGCGACCGCGGCCTACACCGTCCGCGCGGAGAAGAAGTAGCGCCTCCGGCATTTAGCCATGCTGTGTGTCACGACATTCCAGCACATCTTGTCCGAGTTCTCGGGCGCCGATGGCGTAAAGTTTCGGCACCAAGCGAGAAGTCCGGTAATCGGGCGGTCACTTTGAAACACCTGAGCCGTGTTATTTGTGAAGCGAGGCCGGATTGGAATCGGTGCGTGACGTGCGCTCTTATCCCGATCAGCGGTCATTCATTTGCGATCGTCACCAGCTTCTGCACTTTTATGCGCGAGTTCTCGCCATTCTAGCCGAACCGAACCGGCATTTTCCATCGGCCCGCTTGCTCTGCCGGTGCGGGTGATCAAGATCGGGTGATGGCCACCGCAGCTCGCACGCAACGTCGTTACGATCACCGTCTCCGGAAACTAGTCCGCACCACGCGGGACATCGGTTGCGCCATCCAGCGAGGCGTCCCCCGTTCGACCGCACGTGGTTGGTTGACGGAGCCCGACGCCCCGATTGTGACCGTCGAGCCGTACCCGCTGGTTGCTGCCGTCGGCCGCCCAACTGCGACTATAGATCAAAGCATACTGAGCCAGGGCGATCACGTGCACGACGGCCGATTTAACCTGAGTCGACCAGGCCTTGGGCAGAGGAATCTGCGGAATCGTGTTCGGCCGAGGCATGATCCGTTCCCAGGAAACGCGGTGCTTCGTCTTCCTGAAACGTTAGCTTAAACTCCCTGTTCGAGCCGGGTTACGACCCAAAACCGACGGCACGAAGATCGTTGGACTAGCGCACCCAATCCAAAAAAGGGGGGCTGGCCGGAAATACCACCTAGCGATTCTGCTTCAGACCCTTATTGCCGTAACGCGTTGTCCTCATTCAAGAACGGGCATATCGCAGTCACCCATACGTGGGGTGGCGAGAACTCGCGCATAAAACTCCATAATGTCGTGACACACAGCAGGCCGAACAGTTTTGCCAAGGCGGCGGGTTGGTAGTGGGCGTTGAGGCCGCTGGGGTTGGGGAGAACCCAGGCGTGGCTACCGCCGAAGAGATCCTTTTGAAGGCCGACGCGGGCGTCTTTGCTGCCGGTAACGACGCGGTAGGGACCGATGCCGACGAAGGCGACGACCGTGGGGCGCAAGCGTTTCACTTTGGCTTCGAGACGCCGGCCGCCGGCACGGAGTTCGTCGTCGGTCAGTTCATCGGCACGGGCCGTTGCGCGGTCGACGACGTTCGTGATCCCGAGTTGGAGATCGAGCAGCAGATCGCTTTCAAACGGAGAAAAGAGACGCGGCGTGAAGCCGCCGGCATGAAGTGCGGGCCAGAAGCGATTGCCCGGGCGGCCGAAGTGACGACCGATGGCGGCGGTGTAGAGTCCGGGGTTAATCCCGGCGAAGAGAACGATGAGGTCCTTGGCGACCAGATCCGGAACGCGCTGATTGTACGCAGCGAGGAGCTGCGCTTTGGTCGGTTTCCACGGGGCGGGCAATTTCCGATTCATAGCGCTGTGCCGCTTGAGGAAACGATTGTCCTCACCGGTAGTTGTGCTGGAGATTATGACGACGACCGGGCTCGGTCCGCGAACTGCTTCCGACGGCTACGTAACTACCGCGTTGGCAATGACGCTGGTCGCGGGGCGACGACCGGTGTTTGCATCGTGGCAAAATCGTCGGCCGCCCGAGGGTCGTAGCCGTGCGCGGCGAGCCAGGCGCTACGCAACTCGTGCCACTTGGCGCGGGCTGCCTCTCCTTCGAGGAGCGTGATTCCCTCACGCACTTTGCCGCCGAACTTCCCGGCTTCGCCGAGCCAGAGCAAGTAATTCGTGCCGCGGAACTCGGCCGTCTTGGGAAAATTCAATTGCTTCCAGCCGCCGCGCGGTTCTTGGCTTACTGCGAACGCGCAGTCGGTGAGCACGATCCGATGATTCGGCGCTTCGTATCCGTGCAGTTTGAACCAAGTGCCGGGACCTGGCTCGCCGCCGCTGGTGACGTCGAGTCGCACGAGCGTGCGCGTGATCGAAACATCGGGACTTTCGTCGGGCCCGACGGTCGGCAGCTCGAGCGTCCGCACGCCGTTGATCGTTTCGTTCTGCTCTGAATAGAACGTGAAGGTGCCGTCGATCAGGCAGTCCTCGACGGTGCCGGGAATAAACTCGTCGTTCTCGATGCAATCGTCGCGCACGCCGGTGACGTAGCAGTTGCGCATGACGAAACTGCCGGTGTTCGGGTAAGCACGCGGACGGAACTCAGGGGTCTCGCGCGGCCGCCAGCCGTCTTGCACATTGTGAATCCGCGCCCCGTCGATCACCTGTCGACCGGTCGCGACCGTGTAGAACGCTGAGCCGCTGAACGCGTGCGTCACGCTCCAACTCCATTCGAGCGGGATCCGACCGTCGATCACGCCGCCGAGGATCGTAAGGTTCGTCGGCGGTTGCGGCTGCTCACCAGCAGAGAACGGAGTCGATAACGGATGCTCAGGGCGCGGGTCCCACTGCATCTCGCGCAGTTCAAATACGGTGTTGTCGGCGACGTCATACGCCGTGTACTGCGAGCCGAAGCGTCCGCTGAGCTTGACGATCGGCCCCGTCTCGGCGGTCGCCGGAGTGACGGTGACTTGGAAAGCCCGCGGCGGATCTGCCGAAACTCGATCCGTTCCCACGACCGGCACGCCGACAACGATCGCCAACCACGTAACGGCGCGAGCCCAGTGCAGATTAATTCGTCGTTTTATTTGCATCCGTCTGCCTCCCGAAAGATTGCGCCTACTCAACCGCGCCGAACGATTTGTTGCAAACCGGCGGCCGTCGTTGCCAGATATAACGCGCAAGGACAAGGTTTTATTTTACTTCACCCATGCTGCAGCACGGCAAACTCCGCTGCGCTCACTCGCGGCGCAGAACCTCGCCGAGGAACTTCATGACGGCGGCGGTGCCAGGATCGTCGGGCAGGCCGATGTCGTTGTTCAGTTTATTGTGGGTCGTTTCGCGTCCGCCGAATAACGTGTTGGGGATCTCGGCTTTCGTCAGTTCGGCGGACAGCCGCTTGGCTTGTGCCGTCGTGTCGGGGTGCCCGGCAACGTGCATGATCAAGAACGCCGGAATGTTCTTTCCCTTGCCGACGTGCGTGACGGCCGAGAAGTCGAGGTGTTTCTCCGGATCATTGCCGAACTTCACGCGATGGCCCGACTTGCCGGGTTGCGGCAGTCCGTGCGTGAAGGCGCGGATTTCGGCGACGGCGATGATGCCCGGCAGATAGTACGTATCGCCGTCGACGGGAATGCAGCCCTTGAGAGCCGCCAGGGAGACCCCTTCGGACTTGAGATAGCGCTCGTCGCTGCATATGAGGGCCGCCAGTTGGGCACCGGCCGAGTGGCCGCCGACGATCACGCGATTCGGGTCGCCGCCGTACGCCGCAATGCGACGGTGAACCCAACCGAGTGAGCGAGCGACGTCGCCGATCAACACGGCCATGTCGACG
>CAMCTH010000309.1 GCA_945877965.1 Planctomicrobium piriforme
GGGCTGCCTCAGATGCCGGTGCCGCAACAACCGTCGAGCGAAGCGCCGCCGGATTCGATCGGCGAGATGTACGAGCAACTCAAACCGACCGACGAGTTGCTGTGCGGCAGCTATGCCAACGCCGTGATGATCGGCCACTCGGGGGCCGAGTATTGGTTCGACTTCATCGTCAACATCGTGCCGCGGTCGATCGTCACGGCCCGGGTGTTCATGGCGGCGCCGCAAGTGCCGGGCTTGCACGAAGCGCTCGTCCGCAGTTGGCAGCAGTTCGTCGAACAGCAAGAACGTCCCGAGCCGCCGGAAGAAGAAACCGACGATGCGGACGAGGACGTGGAAGAAGAATAGACGCCGCTATTGCTTCTGAATGCGATAGAACGCCTTGTCGGTGCGGATGTAAAGCGCACGGTCGACGGCGGCCGGTGACGCTAGGATGCGGCCGTCGAGATGATTCTCGGCCAGCACATGGAACGACTTGCCGGGCTGCAGCACATACGTCAGCCCCTCTTCGCTGAAGAGATAGACTTTGCCGTCGGCCAGCAGCGGCGAGGCCGAGAAGTTGCCGCCGAGACGTTCGGTCCACAATTCTTCGCCCGTCGAGACGGCAACGCACGTCAGAATCCCCTTATCGCTAATCAAGTAGAGTTCGTCGCCGACGACGAGCGACGAGGGGCTCGACGGCACTTGCTTCTTCATCTTCCACGCGACATGCGTCGCGGTCGCATCGCCGCTGCCGCCGGTTCGAATCGCCCACAACTCCGGCTTCGCGAACGCCGTCGTGACGAACAGCAGCCCGTGACTTTGCACGGGCCGCGGCACGATCGAGAACCCTTTGTACTCCACGCGCCACAGTTCGCGACCGTCGGCCGGCTCGTAGGCGATGACGCGGTCGGCTCCCGGACTGATCAGTTGATCGCGGCCGTCGACGGTGACGATCGTCGGCGTGCAGTACGCTTTGCGAAAGTCGGGGTTGTCGTGCATCTTGCCGCTGCGGTTCACCTTCCAGCGAACCTTGCCGGTCGATTTCTCCAAGGCCGCCACGTACTGCACGTCCATGCCGTCGCAGGTGAGCATCAGCAAATCGTTCCACAAGATCGGCGAGCTGCCGGGACCCTCTTTGTGTTCCAGTTGCAGCTCTTCGTTGTGCCAGACGATCGCGCCGCTCTTTTGATTTAAGCAGGCGGTACCGAGCGCGCCGAAGTGGACGTAGACGTGCTTGTCATCGATCACCGGCGTCGGCGAAGCGAAGCTGTTCTTTGGGTTCTTGCCGATCGATTTGGATTTGCGAAAGACTTCGACGTGATGCAGCAGCTTGCCGTCGCTCGGCGAGACGCAGATCGCGCTCAGCACGCGACCTTCTGGATCGGCGGCCGTCATCCACCAACCGCTCGTTCCCAACACGGGCGACGACCAACCTTCGCCGGGGAGCGACGTCTTCCACACGACGTTCTCCGATTCGCTCCAGCGCAGCGGCAGATCGCGGGCCACGGCATGACCGTCGCCGCGCGGTCCGCGAAATTGCGGCCAAGGTAACTCCGCCGCCGGCGCTACGTTCACCCAGGGAAGTGAGTCGGTTCCGCACAGCGACGCCGACATCGCCGCAGCGAGGAGTAACGTGGCGAAACGATCGTAGCGGATGGTCCGAAGATTCATGCCAGGGGCCCTGCGTGACGGCAAACCGCAATCCGCGAAACGTCGCCGACCCTACCCTGGATTTCGGGCATCGTCAATTCCGGCAACCTATGTTTCTGTGCGTCGACGCCGGGGGGTGGGTTCGGATCGCATGCTCTCGGGTCACGCTCGGTTGCACTTTATTGCCCGCGGCCTTTGTCATGCTCTCACTCTCTAACACACCGTTTGCACTCGGCCGGTTGCGGGCTCGGTTCCGCTGCGCGCCGCTGCGCTACAAGCTGATGGTGCCGTTGGGGATCTCGTCGCTGACGTTGTTCTTCGCCGCGATCTGGTACGTCCACGACTGCTTCGAGCGGTTGGTCTCGCGGATCGATCCCGGCTCGCCGACGGCGCTGGAAACGACCGTCACGCAAACCACTTGGATTGCGGCTGGCACGTTGGTCGCCGTGCAATTGATCCTGGCGCAACTGACCTCGATCTTGTTCAAACGCTACGTCGAACGACCGCTCGAACGGATCGCCGGCGGCGTTCGTCGCCGCGGCATGGTCGACGAAGCGACGATCCCGATGTCGTATCCCGACGAGATCGGTCGGCTGGCCGCCTTTCTCAATCAAGCGTTCCGCGCGACGACGGTCGAAGCGGCGAAGAACCAAGAACTCATTGCCAAGATCGCCGTTCGCGAGCGCGAGCTCATCGAGTTGGTCGACCATGCCGTCATCGGCATGCAGCGGCTCGATGCGAACGGCATCGTCTCCTGGGCGAACCGTTGTTTGCTCGATGCGATGGGCTACGCCGCCGACGACTACGTCGGTCGCAGCTTGGCTGACTTCTGCTTGGAACCGGATGCAGCCAAGGACGTGATCGAGCGCGTGCAGCGATTCGAACGACTGACCGACTACCCGCTCCGGATGCGCGCCCGCGACGGCCGTGTGCGGCATTGTCGTCTCGACGCGACCGCCGTGTTCGAAGACGGTCGCTTTCGTCACACTCGCTGTTTCGTGCGCGATCTGACGCAAGTGACCGAGACGATGCAGAGTCTGCGCGAGACGGAGCAACGCTTTCGAACGTTGTCCGAATCGGTGCCGGCCGTCATCTTTCAGACCGACGCCGACGGCAAGACGGTCTACATCAATCGTCGCTGGGAAGAAATGACCGGTCAGCCCGAGCAGCGAACCTATGGGCTGGGCTGGACTGAGGTGGTTCATCCCGACGACTACCCGCGCGTCGTCGGCGAATGGAAACGGGTCGCGATGCACGGCTTGCCGTACCGCTTGGAGCATCGATTCTTGCACGCGCTGACCGGCGCGACGATCTGGGCTTCATGCGAAGCGCGGCCCCTGCGTCGTCCCGACGGCGAGTTCTTGGGTTACGTCGGCGTCTGCTTGGACATCACGCAAAGCCGACAAGCCCGGATCGAGCTGCAGCGCAGCTTGGCCGAGAACGCCGAGACCCGCGCGATGATCGAGGAGCAGGCCGTGCAGTTGCAGTTCCGCAATCAGGAACTGGAGCAAGCGCGGAGCAAAGCCGAGGCGGCGACGGAGAGCAAGAGCCGCTTCTTGGCCAACATGAGCCACGAATTGCGAACGCCGATGACGTCGATCATCGGCTTTAGCGAAAGCCTGATGAACGACGATCCGCATTTGGCGGCCGAGCAACGTGCGGCCGTCGAGACGATTCGCCGCAACGGCTATTACCTGCTCGAGCTGATCAACGACATTCTCGATCTATCGAAGATCGAAGCCGACAAGATGCGGATCGAGCGGGTCGAGTGTCTGCTCACGCAATTGGTCCGCGAAGTTGTCGAGTTGATGTCGCCCCGGGCGGCCGAGAAGAAGCTGACGTTGCGGGTCGAGTACCGTTCGGCCGTCCCGCAGTCGATCGAGACCGACCCGACGCGGCTGCGACAAGTGCTGATCAACCTGCTCGGCAACGCGATCAAATTCACGCAGCGCGGCGAAGTTCGGCTCATCGTCGGGATCGATCTCGAAGCCGAGGGCTCGCCGTTGCGGTTCGACGTCGTCGACACCGGCATCGGAATCTCGAACGAACAGATGGCCGTACTGTTCCAACCGTTTACGCAGGCCGACGCTTCGACGACGCGGCAGTTCGGCGGCACGGGACTCGGACTCTCGATCAGTCGTCGCTTGGCGCAAATGCTCGGCGGCGAGATCACGGTCGCCAGTCGCGCCGGTCAGGGGAGCACGTTTACGTTGCGAACCGCGATCGGCGATCGAACCGGCGTGCCGTATATCACGCCGCAAACGACGTCGTGGCCCGGCGGCCGCGCGGCGGTCGAAGGTCAGGCGTCGCGATTGGAATGTCGCATCTTGCTGGCCGAAGACGGGCCCGACAATCAGCGTTTGATCGCGCACTTGTTGCGTCGCGCCGGAGCGACGGTCGAGGTCGTGGAGAACGGTCGCCAGGCGGTCGCCGCCGCGCTGGGTGCGCAGCCGTTGCCCCGTCCGTTCGACATCATCTTGATGGATATGCAGATGCCGGTGATGGACGGTTACACCGCCGTGCGGCAGTTGCGCGAGTCGGGCT
This sequence comes from Planctomicrobium piriforme, assembly GCA_945877965.1. Classification (GTDB taxonomy): domain Bacteria; phylum Planctomycetota; class Planctomycetia; order Pirellulales; family PNKZ01; genus CAMCTH01. The sequence goes on from CAMCTH010000309.1 coordinate 4,174, forward strand.
ACACGGGACCGATCGTCGCGCTGACGGCGAACGCGATGGCCGGCGATCGTGAAAAATGTTTGGATGCCGGCTGCGACGACTATGCCGTCAAGCCGATCGATCGCGCCGTGCTGTTCGAAACGTTGCAGCGACATCTCACGCCTTGCTCGACGTAAACCTTCTGCCGGCTCCGCTGCTACGATCGTTACGATTTATTCAAGCGGCCGATCGAAGCCGAACGCGTGCTGCGACCGGCCGTCGCGGCCTCTCATTGCGGTCCCGTCCTGCCGGAGAAGTTGGTCGGCCGACCCCTCGACGACCGATAAATGTCTAGGGCTAAGCTAGATTTGCATGTCGGATCCACTCGCCGCATCATCCCGCCCCTGTGAGTCGACTGCATGAAAACGGAACGCTCCGTCTTCGCGGACACCGCCGCTCTCGAATCGACGCTCGCGCCGTCGTCGCCGAGCTGCGAGAGCAACTCGGAGCACGGCGCTCGCCTGCCGAACTTGCTGGCCCACTTACGTCATCGACAAAGTGCCTTGCAGCAAGCCGCGCAGACGACGGTTGTCGTCGGCGCGATGTTGCCGTGCCGCACCGGCGAGGCGATGAACTTGCCTTACTCTTCGCTGGTTTGATTCGTCTCTCTCCCCATCCAAGACCATCTGCGGAGGCCGCGACATGAATCTTCAAAAACTGATCATCGCCGATCACGACGCCGTGCTGGTCGAGAACTTGGCCGGCTACTTTCGTCAGCGGGGCGTCGAAGTGAAGACGGCCTACGATGCGAAGACGGTGTTGAAGCTCGTGCATCACGAGACGCCCGACGCGTTCGTGATCGGGATCACCATGCCGTGCAACAACGGCACGACGGTGTGCGAGTTGCTTTCCGACGAGCGCCGCTTCGCGTTCTTGCCGGCGGTGTTGCTCACCGATCACGCCGACGATTGGTTGACGCATCAGTGTCACGCCCTGCAGGCCTACTATGCCGCAAAAGGCCCGGAGTTGGCGCGACGCATCGAGACGCTGCTCGAAGAAGCGTCGTCGCACGTGCCGGTTTCCGTCGGCGCGTAACGCTTGTCGTCGTCTTGGCAACGAGAAAATGTTTCGCGCAAGCATCACGCCGGCGTGATGCGATCGTCGACCGGCTAACGCCCCCGGGGGAGATGCGCGACGGAAAACTTTCTCCGATCGTCACGAAACGAACCGGAAGGCCTCATTCCGAAAGTATTCCGCGCGACGACTCGGAAATTCGTTGACACGGCAATGTAAGATTTGATAACACCAAGTCAGTGACGCGTTCATGCGTCTCGCGTCGGTGCGAATCGACCGAACAGCCTGCTGATTGGAATTCGTTTACGGTCCTGAATCACGGGTTGCTTCCGATCGCCGAGTGACGCAAGGTAAGAGTTTGAGTTTGTCCGAGAGTTCGTGTCCGTGCGTGTGTGCTTGTGATGTTCTGCTCCAGTTCTCGTCATCGAGGGGAGGGCAAAGTCATGCAAGATCCGCCGGGTTCGTATTGCTGGGAGAGAACGCTGCTTGGAAGGCGGGCGGTTTACTAAAGGCGCGCGCTTTCTACAAGCACTGCCGAAGTAAGACCGCTAACAAGCGGAAAGGGTCCCTGGATCTCGCTCCTTAAAACAGAGCGACATCGCGAAGAGACCGCGGTTGTGTAAGCAGCCGAGTTCGTCTCTCAGCTTTCTTTGGTCTTCTATTTTTTCCCAAAGATCTCTTTCTCTATTAAAGAACCCCGCGTCGCCGAAGGGCGAAGCGGGGTTCCTTTTTTTGCGCGGTCGACGTGCTTGTGGAAACGAACGCCGTTCTGCCGTTACGGTTTCTTCATCTCAGGCTGCTTCGCGTCGGCGGCCGCTTTCGGTTCCAGTTTCAACGAGACCGAATTAATGCAATATCGCAAACCG
>CAMCTH010000310.1 GCA_945877965.1 Planctomicrobium piriforme
CAGAAGTGAACGTTCCCGCGACGATGGAGGACCGAAAGCACTTCGTTTCACAGGAAGATACCGCGAAGCTGCTGGAAGCCGCCCCCGATCATCACTGGCGATCCATCATCGCCCTAAGCCGCTTTGCCGGGCTCCGCTGCCCTTCCGAAGTCCTTTCTATCCGCTGGCAAGATATCGACTGGCAACGGGAACGCATGCTCGTAACGGCTCCCAAGACGGAGCATCACCCGGGCAAAGGGACGCGGCTCGTCCCGATATTCGGTGATCTGAAGCCCTGGCTCGAACAGGCCTATGAGGCCGCACCGACGGGAGCGGTCTACGTCGTCGATGAACGATTCCGACGATCCGCGAACACCGCGAGCGGTTGGCGAAACTGCAACCTGCGGACGACCTTCGAGAAGATCATCGGGCGTGCAGGGCTGAAGGCCTGGCCGCGTCTGTTCCACAATCTCCGGTCGTCATGCGAAACGGAATTGATGAAGCGGCACCCGATGCCGACCGTCGTCGCCTGGCTCGGCCACACGGAAGAAATTGCTCGTCGTCACTACTGCCAAGTGACGGAAACCGAGTACGCCGAAGCTGCTTCGCACCGCTCACCGATCGCGACTAAAAAAGCGGTGCAAAATCCGGTGCAGCAAACCGCCGAATCGGCTCGCAACGTCTCGCACGACAAAATCAAAACCTCGGATTTACCGAGTAATTCTTCATCGTGCGAGACGCTGCGAAACCCAAGGCGGATGGGGTGGGATTCGAACCCACGTTACCCTTTCGAGTAAGCCGGTTTTCAAGACCGGGGCCATAAACCACTCGACCACCCATCCGTTACTCAAGGCACGTCCCATTCAAGTCACAGTCCACCGTCCGGCGGTTCGCGCCGTCGGTCCGACCGTCGTGCCTCGTCGTAGTTTAACCGCGTTCCAGTATCAGCCTGTCGCTCGGGTTGTCAAATCGAGATTTCACAGGCGTCGCGGGCCGGCATTTGCCTAGGACTTCGTTTGTAGCAACGCCTCGGCCCCTTTTTCGGCGATGAAGTACGAGACCCGGACGTCCGACTCGCGCGTCAGGCCGGCGATGTGCGGCGTCAGAATCAATCGATTGAAACCGCCGTCTAACAACGCGGCAAGCGGCGATCCGGCCGGCAGCGGTTCGTCGTCGAACACGTCGAGAGCCGCCCCGCCGAGCTTGCCGTCGCGCAACGCCTCGGCCAGCGCACGCTCGTCGACGACGCCGCCGCGGGCCGTATTGATCAGCACGCTCTCAGGACGCATCAGGCCGAGCCGGCGGGCATCGAGCAGGTTCCGCGTCTCGGGCGTCAACGGCACATGCAACGTCACGGCATCGGCCTCGGCCAGGAGATCTTCCAACGGTCGCAACGCGACGTTCGTCGCCTGCCAGACCGGATCGTTCTCGGCAATCGCCGCGTCGCTCGCAACGACGCGCATCCCCAACCCCTGCGCTAACCGGGCGACGAGTCGTCCGATACCGCCGAAGCCGACGATCCCCAGCGTCTTGCCCGATGTTTCGCGACCGCGACTCAGCGGCGTGCGGGACCAGCGTCCCGCTGCGGTCTCCGCCGTCGCTGCAAACACGCCGCGCAGCAGTAGCATCGTCGTCGCGATCACATACTCCGCCACCGCCAAGGCGTTCGCTCCGACGGCCGGAATGACCGTGATGCCGCGGGCGGCGCAGGCCGGCTGATCGATGTTATCGAGCCCGACGCCGAGCCGACCGACGACCCGCAGTCGCGGCGCGACGGCCAGCAGCCCGGCGTTGACTTGCGTCCGATTCCGGACGAATAGCCCCTCTGCCTCGGCGAGTTGGGCCGCCAAATCGGCCGGTCGATCGACGAGCGTCGGGTCGAAGCAAACGTCGAATTGTTGCCGCAGTTGGTCGACGGCCCCGACGTTCATGAACTCCGGCACGACGATTTTCATCGAATATCTCGCGAAAGTAGGAGCGCTGCGGGTCGTAACGCGTCCCGACGGCCGTTGACCGCCGAGCCCGACGGTGGTACAAAAATGGCTTCCGAATTAACGACTTACGGCCGCCGTCCGACGTGGACGCGACCGACTATCAGACAGACCGACTTCCGGGAGACTGCTCGTGGGTGGTATCAGCGATCGCAAGCAAGAGATCAAGCGCCGTCGGCATCGTAAGAAGAAATTGAACATCTTCAAGCGCAAGCTGCGTAAATCGAGCGCCTCCGACAAGTTGGTCATCGCCGAAAAGATTCGCAAGATGACGACCGGTGCCGAGATCATCATCGCGACGCTCGGCCTGGAAGATAAGAAGCGGTAGTTCGCAGCGTTCGCGTTCTACGGAACGCGGAGCTACGTCGATCGATACTTCTCAGCATGACGCAGACCGGCCGGCTCACGCCGGCCGCTCCTGTTGGTAGACGCGCACGGACTGTTATTTTCGTTGCGCATGAGCCGGGGGCGTCAGCCCCCGGGTCACACCGGGCGACTCAACGTCCGCGCGACGGCGTTCTTCCAACCGTCGTACTGCGCGGCCCGCTTGGCGTCGTCGATCGCCGGCTCGAAGCGTCGGTCGGCTTTCCATTGTCGCGCGACGTCGTCGAGCGATTCCCAGACCCCGACGGCCAAGCCCGCCAGCAGCGCCGCCCCGAGGGCCGTCGTCTCGGTCACGGCCGGTCGGACGAGCGGCACGCCGAGTTGGTCGGCTTGGAACTGCAGCAGGGCGTCGTTCACCGTCGCGCCGCCGTCGACCTTGAGCAGTTTGAGCGGCACGCCCGCGTCGGCCTGCATCGCCTCGCAGAGATCGCGGGTTTGATAAGCCATCGCTTCGATCGCAGCGCGCGCGATGTGCCCGGCCGTCGTGCCGCGCGTTAGACCGAAGATCGCCCCTTGCGCGTACGGGTCCCAATACGGAGCGCCGAGCCCGGTGAACGCAGGGACAAAGTAGACGCCGCCGGCATCGGGGACGGAAGCGGCCAGGGCTTCGACGTCCGACGATTGCTTGATGAGGCCGAGCCCGTCGCGGAGCCATTGCACGACCGCGCCTGCAATGAAGACCGACCCTTCGAGACAGTAAGTCGTGCGACCGGCGATCTGCCAACCGACCGTCGTCAGCAAGTTGTTGCGCGAGAGTTTCGGCGTCTCGCCGGAGTTCATTAGCAGGAAACAGCCGGTGCCATAGGTGTTCTTCGCTTCGCCGGGAGCGAAACAACCTTGGCCGAACGTGGCTGCTTGTTGGTCGCCGACCAAACTCGCAATCGGCACGGCCGCACCGAACCATTGCGGGTCGGTCTCGCCGACGATGCCGCTCGTCGGCACGATCTTGGGGAGCATGGCCCGCGGGACGTCGAGGAGCCTGAGCAACTCGTCGTCCCAGTCCAGCGTGTGCAGATTGAACAGCAACGTGCGGCTCGCGTTGCTCACGTCGGTCACATGACAGCGACCGCCGGTGAGTCGCCAGGTCAGAAACGTGTCGATCGTGCCGAAGAGAACTTCGCCGCGTCGCGCCCGCTCGCGCAGACCCGGCGTGACGTCGAGCAGATGCTTGATCTTCGTGCCGGAGAAGTACGCATCGACGACGAGCCCGGTTCGCTCGCGAATCAGTGATTCATGCCCGTCGGCTTTCAAATGCTTGCAGATCGGCGCACTGACGCGGCTCTGCCAGACGATGGCATTCGCGATCGGCTTGCCCGTCGCGCGGTCCCAAAGGACCGTTGTTTCGCGTTGGTTCGTAATCCCAATCGCGGCGATCTGCGTCGGTTCGAGATTGGCCTTACTCAACGCCTCGCGCGCCGTCGCGAGTTGCGATTCCCAAATCGCCTCGGGATCGTGCTCGACTAAGCCCGGCGCGGGCAAGATCTGCGGGAACTCGCGCTGAGCTTGGGCGACGACCTTCGCCGAGCGATCGAAGACGAGCGCGCGGCTGGAAGTCGTCCCTTGATCGAGGGCGAGAACGTAACGCGGCTTGTCCGTCATCGCAATCCTCCGCCTTGCCCCTCATCCGCCCTGCGGGCACCTTCTCCCCGGCGGGGAGAAGGAACGTTTACGAATTACGTTTTAGCCCATCATCTCGGCGAGCGACACCAGGCGGCTTTTTTCGGTCGTCGACTTCACTGCGGCGTGAATGATCGCCGTCACTTCCACGATCGTGGACGTCGGGATCGGTTCGACGCGAGTTTTTACCATCTGCCGGAAAACATCGGCCATGCGGAAGATTTCGTACGTGTGGCCGACGTTGAAGTCGCCTTCGATCGCAGGCGTCCAGGTGTACGTCGGGCTGCGCGGCTTTTGGAAATGCAACGTCGTTTGACAGTAAGAGCCGCTGATGTCGGGCCGGCCGAACCACGCGTGGGCCGGCATGCGGTCGGGCCAAACCAACTGCGTGTGCCAGGCCGTATCGCGGTGAAAGCCGCTGACTGCTTCGACGCCCGGACCGCACACGGTCAGCAACATCCACACCGGGTGATGCCCATAGACGCGCCACGGGCGATCCGAGGTGCACGCACTCGCCTGGCTGCATACGGCATATTGTAGCCCGCCGTGCTCGCCCGCAGCGATCATTTGTTGAGCCTGTTGCGTTCCCCACTGATGGCAGAAGATGCTCGACGACATGAGCGGCGCGTCGTACTTCTTACAGTAGTCGACGATTTTTTTCGTCCCAGCGACGCTGGCGCCGATCGGTTTATCGCAGAAGATCGGCAAACCTTTTTCAATCGCCGGAGCGAGCAAATCGAAGTGATCTTCGCCCAAGCCCGAGGCGTCGCCGAGCCAAATCGCGTCGACTTCTTCCGACATCTTCGCGACCGACGGCGCTTTTTGCACGCCGCGAAACACCTTCGTGTAGGCGTCCATCACCTCGTCGTGTGCCGCATAGATGTGCGTCAGCGTGGTATCGCGAAACGGCAAGTCGCCGAAATTGAACAGCGGATTACGAAAATACTTCTCGTAGTATTTCGCCATGATCGGCGTGTTGATTTTCGCGGCGGCGTCGAGATCAACATCGGCATGAAACGGCTGGCAGAATTGCCACGTGTGCCCGTTGAGTCGCTGTGGCGCTCCTTCGATGGCGGCGGAGATGACGCCGATGCGGATCGGACGCTCGGCGGAGTATTTCGCGGCGGGCTCGGCGGCGGACGTCGGTGCGACGAACGATGCTGCGGCACCGGCGACGCCTGCGGCCAGCACGGCGCGGCGCGAGACAGATTGCGAACCTGATTGCGGAGTCGTCATGGGAGTTCGTCGGGGTGGAGAGGGAAGAAGCGATGCAAACCGAAACGGGCCGTCGCCTTCACCACACCGATCGAATCTCAATCGCGAACGAATCTATCCGGCGAGCGATTCGCGGTGAGCCAAACGTTCGGCCCAAACGGCGTACTGAGGATCGCCGTCGCGGAACGAGAAGACGGCGTCGGGCAAACGTTCACGTCCGCCGCGCGGCGAAGAGGGAACGCGAACCAGGATCGCACCGTCGGGGCGACGTTCGAGCACCCAAGAGTGCCAATTCGAATTCTCGTCGAGACGTATCACGGCTGTTGCAAGAAAGGCGATGCGGAGGCGGGAAGCGGGCGAGGCGGGGTCAGACTAGTCTTAATCAAACTTAGCTGACATTTCGATTGTGACCACTTTCGCACATCGCGGCCAGAGCGCCCGGTGCGGATTTTTCCGGTCGTCGGGACGGGAACGAACGAAACCTCGGCGGGTCGCGGATTTACGTCGTTACGATCGTGCTACGGACGCCGTCCCAAACCCAGCCGGCGACCTCCATATCAAGCAGTCGCCGCTTCGTTTCGAGCCCGCCTGCCGCCGAGTAGCCGTGCATTTTGCCGCCGCTGCCGACGACCCGATGACAAGGAACGATCAACGGAATCCGATTCGTTCGCATCACGTTGCCGACGGCCCGCGCCGCCCACTGATGGCCGACCGACGTGGCGAGTTGGCCGTAGGTAAGCGTCGCGCCCGGCGGGATACGGCGGCAGCGCTCGACCACTTGCAGGCCGAACTCGGTGAGCTCGTCGACACTGATCGGCACGTCGCGAAAGTCGTCGCGCGCGCCGAGGGCATAAGCCTG
>CAMCTH010000311.1 GCA_945877965.1 Planctomicrobium piriforme
GATGCGAAACGATGCGCAAGAACGAATCACCTATCGCACGATCTGGCCCGACGGCAGCGTCCATTGGATCGAAGCCATCGGCCGTGTCATCTCGAATGAGACAGGAACACCCACGCACGTCTTGGGAGTGTGCGTCGACATCACCGACCGCAAGAATGCCGAGAACGCGTTGCGCGAATCGGAAGAACGTTTCCGCTTGCTCGCGATGCACGCTCCGGTCGGCATCGCGCTGTGCGATGCCCACGGGCGAGCGCTCTTCGTAAACCCGAAATCGTGCGAGATGGTTGGGGCGTCGACCGACGAAGTCTTGGGCTTCGATTGGCAGGAGTTCGTTCATCCCGACGATCGCGGGCGGATTCTTGAATCGTGGCAGGCCGATATCGCGGCCGGTAAGACGCATTCCTCGTCCGAGTTTCGTTTTGCGCGACGCGACGGCACGATTCGCTGGGCGTACTCCACCGCGTCGCTTATTCACGATTCCCAGGGAACGCCGATCGGCCAGATCGGCATCACCGAAGACATTACCGAGCGACGAACGGCCGAACGCCGCTTCCGCGACATCTACGATCAAGCTCCGCTCGGGATCGGCCTCCTCGATTCTCACACCGGGCAGTTCCTGCAAATCAATCCGAAGTACGAGCAGATCATCGGCCGAACCGAATCGGAGATGAAGCAACTGACGTTTCAGGAAATCACTTTCCCAGACGATCTCGCCGATGATCTCGACCAGATGGCGTTGCTTCTTGCCGGCAAGATTCGCCGCTTCCAAATGGAGAAGCGACTCATGCGCGGCGACGGTTCCGTCATGTGGGCGGGCTTGACCGTCGTGCCGATGTGGCAGCCCGACGAAGCGCCGACGTGCCACTTGGCGTTAGTCGAAGACATCACCGAGCGCAAAATCACGGCGGACAAACTGAAAGAGCGAGAATCGCAACTCAGCGGCATCCTCGACAACCCGACGGCGATCATCTATCTCAAAGATTCTCAAGGACGATACCTGCTGACGAATCGTCGCCATCAGGAAGTGCTGCAGCGCGACGGCCGGAGCATCGTCGGCCGGACGGATGCCGAGTTCTTTCCTGAATCAATCGCCAAAACTTTTCAAGAGGCCGACGCACAAGTGTGGCGATCGCAAGTCCCGCTCGATTTCGAAGAAGCGGCGCCTCATGCCGACGGTCCGCATACCTATCGCTCCGTGAAGTTCCCGGTCCGCGACGATGCAGGCCGAATGATCTCGCTGGGCGGCATTTCGACCGACATCACGGATTTGAAAGAAGCGCACGACGCGCTGAAGGCCGAGCAGGAGTTGCTCCGAAACTTGATCGAGTTGCAAGAGAAGCAAAAGCAGTTCATGTGTCACGAGTTTCATGACGGACTGATCCAGTATGCCGTGGGCTCGCTGATGCTGTTGGAAGGATGCCAAAACAACTTTCCGGCGACGGAATTGACGCCGACGATCGACACCGTGATTTCGAACTTGCGAAAAGGGGTCGAAGACGGACGCCGCGTCATTCGCGGCATCCGGCCGGCCGTACTCGACGATTCGGGCTTGGAGGCGGCGATCGTCGATTTGGTCGAGCAGTATTCGACCTTCGGCGTTCATGTCACCAGCCATTGCGACCCGGAGATCGGACGCTTGCCGAACTCCGTGCAAACGATGGTCTATCGCGTCGTGCAAGAGGCGTTAAACAACGCCGTCAAGCACAGCGGGACCGACGTCGTCCGGATCGACCTCAAGAAGAACAACGGCGACTTGGAACTGGAAGTCCAAGATTTCGGCTGCGGCTTCGACGTGGAGGCGATGCGCAAGAAAGGCTTCGGCCTGCTGAGCATTCGCGAACGCGTGCGACTCCTCGGCGGTGACTGCGCCATCCACAGCGAGCTCAACACCGGCACGCGCATCTCGGTTCGCTTGCCGTTTCCGTCCGCGTTCGAAGACTAAAGTCGATCCAGATTACTCGGCCAGCTTCATGCGATATGTCGCCTCCTTTAGCGCGACGTACGCCTGATAACCCTGCGGGTCGATGAAGGGATTGCCCGGCTCTTTCTTTTCGAGTCGCTCGTACTTGGCGAGCATCCCGTAGTAGTTGCCGTGTGCCCCGAGAAACACGTCGCAGGGTAACTTTTTAAGCACGGCAAACGTCCGGGCATAATCCTCGGCGATCTTGGGATAGTCGGCGTTGTCGACCAGGCGATAACCGGGATTCACGTTCGGGCTGCCGATGACGACGACGTCGAGCTTCTTGCCGTCGACCGTTTCTTGCCAAGTCCAGGTCGTGCAGCCGCTCGTATGCCCCGGCGTCCGCCGCGCGACGAGCGTCGTCCCGCCGAGCGTCACTTCCTCGTTGTCTTTGAGCACGCGATCGACCGGACACTCGGGCCAGCGACTATCCGTGTAGAGATACTGCCCGACGCCTCCCGACGCGATCACGCCGTCGTCCCCTGCCATCACCAGCACTTTCGCGCCGGTCAACTCGCGCATCTTCGCGTGACCGGCAACGTGATCCGAATGCGCGTGGCTGGCGAGCAGATACTTCACGTCGCTCATTTTGAAACCGAGCGATTCGACCGCGCCGCGAATGAGCGGCACCGTCTCTTCGAAACTGCTGTTAATTAGAAAATGTCCCTCGGGGGTCGTGATCAAATAACTTGCCAACTCCTTCGAGCCGACGTAGTACGTATTGCCCGCGACGCGATGCGCGGGAAAGGCCGAGTCGCCGCGCACAACGCCGACGCCGAGCGACAAGCAGATCACGACTAGCGAAACGATACGGATCATCATTCGGCCCTCATTTCCAAGTGTGTCGGCTAAGGCTCGACTGCCGGTCTCAGGCTAGTTCTCTTTGACTTCTCGTCCCGGCAAAGGTCGACCGGGGAGCGCGCCGGTCATCTTACCCGCTTTGAGCACGAATTGTCCGCCGATCAGCACATGATCGACGCCGACGGAATGCTGATGCGGTTCCAGAAACGTCGCCTTCTCGGCGATCGTTTGCGGGTCGAAAACGACGAGATCTGCCACGCAGCCCGGCGCGACGACGCCCCGTTCATTCCAGCCCAGGCGTTGGGCCGGCAGTTGCGTCATTTTGTGAATCGCCTCTTCGAGCTTCAGCACGTGCCGCTCGCGAACATACAGCCCCAGCACGCGCGGGAAGCAACCGTACGAGCGCGGATGCGGGTTGTCTTTGCCGAACTCGACGACCATGCCGTCGGAGGCGATCGACGTGAGCTGATGCCGCATCACGCGATCAACGTCGCCGCCGGGGGAATCGTCGAGCGTATGGTTGATCCCCATCGTCTCTTGCGCAACCAAGTCGACGAGGACTTCGGCCCCGTTGTGAACGGTGACATTCTTGCCGCGGGCACGCAAGATCTCCGTGAGATTCCGACCGGACAACTTGGGGTCTTGCGGCGATCGCGCGACTTGCACGCGCGTCAATGCGGCGGCCGTATGCTCCGGATTATCCGACGTACGGCCGGCTTCGAACAACTTCCGAACGAATACGTCTTCGACGCCGGCGACCACCTTCGCCCGCTCCGTCGGATCGGCAATGCGGCGGCGATACGCCTCGACTCCGCCGGAGAACGACTCCTGTGGGACATAAAAGGAAAGGTAACCGCTCCCCGCGCCGTAAGGATATTGGTCGAGCGTCACGTCGAAGCCGGCGGCCCGCGCTTCGTCGATCCGCTGCAGCGTCAGACGCGTAAGTCCGAAGACCGAGGCGGCGGAAATCTTGTGATGCGAAACGTGAACCGGCACCTTCGCTTCGCGACCGATCTTCAAGGCCTCGTCGAGCGCCTCGAGGATGTTCGTCCCTTCGTCGCGCATGTGAGTCGCATAGAAGCCGCCGAACGGAGCGATCTCCTTCGCTAACTCGATGAGCTCGTCGGTCGTGCCGTAAGCGCTCGGGCTGTACGTCAGACCGGTCGACATCCCGACGGCCCCGGCCTGCATCGCCTCGCGAACGAGTTGCTTCATCCGCGCGAGTTGCTCGTCGGTCGGCGGCACTTTCAAAGGTCCCACCACCTCGCGGCGCAAGTTGCCGTGGCCGATCAGCAGCGCAATGTTCGGCCCCGTGCCGCCGTCGCGTAGTTCCGCAAAAAACTTGGCCGCATCGACCCTCGAGAAGCCGCAGTTGCCGCAGACGAGCGTCGTCGCCCCCTGGCGAATGTAATTCTCCGCGGCGCGATGCTTCAGAATGTCCATGTCGGCATGGCTATGCAGATCGATGAACCCCGGACAGACGACTCGCCCCTGGGCGTCAATCGTCTCCTTGCCGGTGACCGCAAGATTTTGCCCGACGGCCGTGATTCGACCGGCCTTAATGGCAACGTCGGCCGACACGCCGGGCTTCCCCGAGCCGTCGACGACGAGCCCGTTGCGGATTACCAAGTCAACCTGCGGAGCCTTCCCCGCATCGGGAGCTTGCGCCAACCCCATCCGGGCGACTCCCGCCATCGCGGTCAGAAAGCAGGCAAACAGGATCGCGAGTTTTCGCATCAAGGACTTCCTACTACTTTCGAAGTTCGGATCATGCGGGTCGAAGCCAATCATGATAATGCACCCACGCTCCTGCCGCCGGCGCTAGGTTTGGAGTGAGGGTATTCTCTCTTCTCCGGCTTTAAAGAGAGCATCAACGTCAAGCCGACAGGTCATTCGCAATTCAATACCCACGATGACTCAAGTGCTGAGAGTTTTGATTTATTCGCGTAATACGAATTGGCAGCAATCCATGACAACGAGGGGGAAACGACTGCGAATTCACCTCGCCTTGGGGTAGCAGGTCGGATCATTTGTTTTTACTTCCGACTTACTATAGCTGAAACAGTAGCGGCAATTTTTCGAGCGACTAGCTTCGGAACATCGCGAAATTATCGCGACCTACCTGCCCCGATTTCTCGCCGGAAGCTGGCTCGCCATGGACGATCTCCGTTTGCGTTCGCTGTTAAGGCCGCGCCGTTTGCGGGTTTTTCTGCTTCTATTTTCGTTCATGGCGATGTTCGCCGATACGGTCTGGGCGCAACAGAGCGGCAGTTGGACCGGGACGGCAGGCACGAACCTCTGGAGCGATACCGCTAATTGGACCGCCCTGCCGACCTCGGGGGCGACGACGACGCTCACGTTCGGATTCACGACCGGGCCGACGACCTTAGTGAACGACTTCGGCGGTCCGACGTTTCAACTCAACAAACTGACGTTCACCAGTAACGTCAACGGGTTATTCGCACCGTCGACTTATACGATCGGCGGCACTGATTTAGAGTTCATCGGCACCAATGCGTCGATCAACTTCTCGTCGACCGCGGCAACGGCATCGGCCGCGACGGCCCAGACGTTGAACATGACGAACATCATCATCGGCGCGGGTAGTTTGTCGCTGGTGACGAGCAACACCGGCTCGGCGATTATCAACAGCAATATCTTCTCGAATCAAATCGGGGCAAGCACGTTATCGCTCGACGCCGGAGCGGGAACGGCCCACATGCCGACGGTCAATGGCGTGATTAGCGATGGAGTCGGCGCGGGCCCGTTGTCGCTCGTAAAATCCGGAGGTTTCAGCTGGGCCCTGACGAACACGCAAAACTCGTTCACCGGCAATGTCACCATCTTGCGCGGTTCGCTTTATGTGTCCTCGATTGCCGATAAGAATGCGCCGAGCGCCATCGGCGCGGGCACATCGATCGCCATCGGCATCGGCGGCAACGGCGGTAATCTCTTCGTCAACAGCGCCGCGTCGACTTCGCAATCGACGAATCGAGATCTCATTATGAGCGGAGGCTCCGCCGGCTTCGGCATTCGTAACGACAGTGCCGCCTCGACTGCCACGCTGAGGATCACCGGCCTCATCAGCGCGCCCGTTACGGGCGCTAAAGCATTCGTACTCGGAGGGACGAACATCGGCCAAAACGAGCTGACTTCGTCGCTGACCGACGGCACCGCGGGCGCCGTCATCGCGCTGAGTAAGCTCGACGTCGGAACGTGGGTCGTCTCGGGCAACAATGCCTTTACCGGGGGAACTACGCTCGCCACGGGA